>CAJBMJ010000298.1 GCA_903954045.1 uncultured beta proteobacterium
ACTTCCACCGCCTGAATCGTCACCATTCCCACGCGCGGATCTTTCAACTCGCGCGCGATCAACTCGGTCAGGTCGCGCTGTATCTGATCAGCGACGCGAAAACCGCGGTTGGGAGTGGATGACTTCTTTTTCATGAACGCGCTCCGCACGCCGCCGGGCCGCCCCAAGGCGAGCGACGGCCCCCTCGGGGGGCAGCGAAGTACACGAAGTGACAAGCGTGGGGGCTCATAAAGTACGGGCGATTTCCTTGACCTCGAAGAATTCCAGCTGATCTCCCTCAGAGATATCGTTGTAATTCTTGAGTTTGATACCGCACTCGAAGCCTTCCTTGACTTCACGCACATCGTCTTTCATACGCTTGAGCGAGTCGAGTTCGCCGGTGTAAATCACCACGTTGTCGCGCAACAGGCGGAAATGCGCGCTGCGGTTGACAAAACCACTGGTGACCATACAACCCGCAACCGTTCCGATCTTGGACGCCACGAAAACGGTACGAATCTCGGCGTAGCCAATAATTTCTTCGCGTTTTTCCGGGGCCAGCATGCCTGACATGGCTGCCTTCAACTCATCTACTGCGTCGTAAATGATGTTGTAGTAACGAATGTCCACTCCGTTGCCTTCGGCGAGCTTGCGAGCACCCGCATCTGCACGGGTGTTGAAACCGATGATGATGGCTTTGGAGGCGATGGCCAGGTTGACATCAGACTCGCTGATGCCACCAACCGCCGTGTAGACCATCTGCACTTTGACCTCTTCGGTAGAGAGCTTGAGCAGGGACGTAGCCAATGCTTCTTGCGAGCCCTGCACGTCGGCCTTGACGATGATGGGAACCATCTTGACATCGCCCGCAGACATGTCGGTAAACATGTTCTCCAGTTTGGCGGCTTGTTGCTTGGCCAACTTGGTGTTGCGGAACTTGCCTGCACGGTAGGTTGCTATTTCACGGGCACGGCGTTCGTCAGACATCACCATGAATTCATCACCGGCCTGCGGCACTTCGGTCAGACCCTGGATTTCTACAGGAATGGAAGGACCAGCCGTCTTGATGGACTTGCCGTTTTCATCCAACATGGCGCGCACACGGCCGTAAGTTTGACCCGCCAGCACCACATCACCAGTTTTGAGCGTGCCAGACTGAATAAGAACAGTGGCTACAGGACCGCGTCCTTTGTCCAGTTGCGCTTCGATGACCAACCCTTTGGCCATGGCATCCACTGGGGCTTTCAGTTCCAGAACCTCTGCCTGCAATAGCACCTGTTCCAACAATTCGTCAATGCCCTGCCCTGTTTTGGCAGATACCGCAACAAACGGTGAGTCACCACCAAATTCCTCTGGCACCACCTGCTCTACCACCAACTCGTTTTTGACGCGTTCTGGGTTCGAATCGGGCTTGTCAATCTTGTTGATAGCCACCACGATAGGCACACCTGCCGCTTTGGCATGCTTGATAGCCTCTCTGGTTTGCGGCATCACGCCGTCATCAGCCGCTACCACCAGAATCACGATGTCGGTTGCCTTCGCTCCACGGGCACGCATGGCGGTAAACGCCTCATGACCCGGGGTGTCCAGAAAGGAAATCATGCCGCGAGGCGTTTCTACGTGGTAAGCCCCAATATGCTGGGTAATACCACCGGCTTCGCCAGATGCTACCTTGGCCCGGCGAATGTAGTCCAGCAAAGAAGTCTTACCGTGGTCCACGTGGCCCATCACTGTGACCACCGGAGCGCGCGCCAAGGACTCTGCCTCTTGGCCTAACACTTCATCATCTGTGAAGGCTTCGGGATCATCCAGAGCCGCTACCACTGCCTTGTGGCCAAGCTCTTCCACCACAATCATGGCGGTGTCCTGATCCAAAGGCTGGTTAATGGTGACCATCTGACCCAGTTTCATCAATTGCTTGATGACCTCGGAAGCCTTGATGGCCATTTTATGGGCCAGTTCTGCCACGGTGATCGTTTCTGGCACGTGCACCTCAATAGTGCGTGCTTCCACCGGTGCCGACTGCTGGGAGTGGTCGGCACGATCCCGGTCATTGCCACGTTTACCGCGCGGACCACTACGCCAGTTGGTAGAGCGACCTGCACCCGCGCCGGTATCTCCGCGGGTTTTGAGTTCTTTCTTTTTGGCGGGATCGCCGGCCCAACTGCTGGAGAGCTTGGCAGACTTGACCTCTTTTCCAGAACCTGGAGCTCCGGCCCCGGGTGCACTGGCCGGACTGGCTTTTCCAGGCTTTGCCGGTCCGGTACCCGCAGCTGGCTTGTGCAGCGTGCCTTTGATGCTTGCCTTGGCATCCACAGCGGGTTTGGGTTCTTCCGGCTTCTTGGCCACCAGCACTTTTTTGGGCGTAGCCATCATGTTGCGAATGGCAGCAGCTTCTGCTTCTGCCTTGCGCCGACGATCGCCCAAATCTGCAGCACGTGCGACCTCTTCCTCGGCACGAGCCTTGGACTCTACCGCCGCCTTTTCACGCACCAACGCTAGTGCCGCAGCTTTGACTGCGGCCGCATCGACTGCCTCGACGGTAGGAGCCTGAACCCCTTTTCCGACGACCGCCTGGGCTTTCTTGGCTTCTTCCGCAACGGCATACGCTGCTGCTCGTTCTTCAGCTTCCCGCTCGCGCCTTTCAGTGTCTTCACGCAAGCGGCGTTTTTCAGCCAGATCTTCCTCTTGACGGCGAATCAACTCGGCCTGACGGCGGGCTTCTTCTTCCCGTCGGGTCAACTCAGCATGGTCAACTACTGGGGCGTTGGACTGCTCGTGCGCTTCAGGCAACTCTGCTTCACGCGAAGTCTCTGGCGCCTGGTCCGTACCGTCTTCCCGGCGTATGAAAGTGCGTTTCTTTCGCACTTCTACCTGGATAGTGCGGGCCTTTCCGGTGGCATCGGCCTGCTTGATCTCTGTGGTCTGTTTCTTCACCAGCGTGATTTTTTTGCGATCTGCCCCCGCTGTTCCATGGCTGTTCTGCAGGTAGTTCAACAGACTGTGCTTGTCAGAGTCGGTAAGAACATCCGTGGCAGCAGACTTGGCTACCCCGGCCGACTTGAGCTGCTCAAGCAGCATGTCGGTGGATTTTTTAAGCTCATTGGCAAATTCGGCTACGGTCGTACTGGACATTTGTGGTGGCACCTTTTTTCATGACCATTACTCTTGAGAAGCGGCGTCATTGGTAAACCAATGCTCACGCGCCTTCATGATGAGGGTCTTGGCTTCGTCCGTAGACTGGCCCGTAATTTCTGTGAGTTCGTCAACGGCAAGGTCTGCGAGTTCATCGCGTGTATGCACACCGCTGTCAGCCAATTTGCCAATCTGTTCCGCAGTCAAACCGCCCAGATCACGCAAGTCTTGGGAAACCTCTTCCACACTTTCCTCGTGGGCGATTTCCATGGTAAGCAATGCGTCCTTGGCACGGTTGCGCAACTCGTGCACCGTGTCTTCGTCAAAGCTCTCAATTTCCAGCATTTCCTGCAACGGCACATAGGCCACTTCTTCCAGACTGGTAAATCCTTCAGCAATCAGGATGTCGGCGATTTCCTCGTCCACATCGAGCTTTTCCATGAACAACTTGCGGCCTGAGTCTGTCTCGACAGCCGCCTTTTGAGCGGACTCGGCCGCGTCCATGATGTTGATTTTCCAACCGGTCAGCTCGGAGGCTAGGCGAACGTTCTGTCCACCACGGCCGATGGCGATGGCGAGGTTTTCCTCATCCACCACCACGTCCATGGCATGGCGCTCTTCGTCTACCACGATGCTCGATACATTGGCCGGAGCCAGCGCACCAATCACAAACTGGGCAGGGTCTTCGCTCCACAACACAATATCGACGCGCTCACCAGCCAGTTCGTTGGTCACTCCGTTGACTCGGGTACCGCGAACACCGACACAAGTGCCAATAGGGTCAACGCGCTTGTCATGAGAAAGTACAGCGATTTTTGCGCGGGAACCAGCATCACGGGCACAGGATTTGATTTCCAGCAGGCCTTGCTCGATTTCTGGAACTTCCTGGCGGAACAGCTCGATCATGAATTCCGGGGCTGAGCGAGACAGCACAATCGGGGCTCCGCGCAGGGTGAGGTCCACTTCCATGATCATGGCCCGAACGCGGTCACCGGTACGCAGGTTTTCTTTGGGGATCATCTCACCGCGGCGCAGACGCCCTTCGACCCGACCGCTTTCCACAATGATGTCGCCCTTGTCCATGCGCTTGACGGTGCCAACAAAAATCTTCTCACCACGCGACATGAAGTCGTTGAGCAACATCTCGCGCTCAGCGTCGCGAATTTTCTGCAAAATGACCTGCTTTGCCGCCATGGCACCGATGCGTCCAATGGGCACGGATTCGATCGACTCTTCGATGTACTCATCAACTTCGATATCAGGAATTTGTTCTTTGGCTTCAAACAGCAAAATTTCCTGGTCGGGCAATTGCAGGCCCGCCTCGTCGGGTACCACGTGCCAGCGGCGAAAGGTTTCGTAGTTGCCGCTGTCACGGTCCAGCGCTACGCGGATATCCACTTCTCCCGAAAAAAGCTTCTTGGTGGCCTGTGCCAGGGCAGCTTCCACGGCACCCAGCACCACATCACGTTCCACGTTCTTTTCACGGGAAATTGCCTCAACCAGCATCAACAGTTCGCGATTCATGCCATGACTCTCCTGAACACTCTTCAATACAAAAAAATAAAATCGTTCAACCACGGACACGGCTTCAAGCCATGTCACCTGCACCCGCACCAGACCCGCTGCGGCCTTTGAAACTCACAATGGGTGCCAAACGTGCTTCCCGCAACTCATCCAGAGCAAATCCCATGGCTTGCAAAGGCGGCGGTACACGTTTTTTACTCACTTTTTGACCAGGCTTGATCTCCGGCGCATCGCTCCAGACAATCTGCCACCCCACTGATCCATCCGCACCCACCACCCGCTCGAGGGTTCCTCTGAACTTTTTACGATTGGCGTTAACCGAGCCCGTAGCCGCGGCTCCGATAGGTGCCTTCAGTGTCAAATCCACGACCTGACCTACAAAGCGCTCAAAATCCTGGGCGTGTCGCAACGGGCGGTCAATGCCTGGAGAAGAAACTTCCAGGCGCTTGTAATCAACCGCATCGACCTCCAAAGCAAACTGCAACTGACGGGTGACCTTTTCGCAGTCTTCCACGTTGACAAACTGCTCTTCGGCGACCACCCCTTCGGTAGGTTGGGTCCAGGGCAAATCAATGGTGATACGAAGCAAACCACCGGCAGAGCGTTCAATCTCTACCAGGTCATATCCCAGACCACTGACGGTTTGTTCAACAATATCCTGCAATGCCACCTTAGCCCGGCCCCTTCAAATCCACCTGTGAAAAACAATCGACCAAAAAAAACGGGCGGTAATTACCCGCCCGTTTGGTCGTGAGCTTTCGATTGTACTGTAAAACTGCTCTAAGTCCCTTGATTCTTAAGGAATTAATTCAATCCGCTGCGGCAAGCAGTGTGCGTGTGTATTCGTGCCGGGGCTGCTCCAAAACTTCCGTGATGGAACCGCTTTCCACTATGTTGCCCGATTGCATAACGATAACCTGATGCGCCATAGCCCGAATCACGCCCACATCGTGGGTAATGAGCAGGTAGCTAAGTCCCCGCTTACGTTGCAGGCCCTGCAACAATTGGAGCACTTGCTGCGCCATGGTAACGTCAAGCGCGCTGGTGGGCTCGTCCAGCACCAGCACAGACGGCTCCAGGATCAGTGCTCTGGCGATGGCAAGGCGCTGGCGTTGCCCACCTGAGAACTGGTGGGGATAGCGTTGCAAGAGTCCGGGAAACTCGTCTTCGCCCAGCCCCACGTCACGCAGGGCGGCCATCACCAATCCCTTTCGACCTATTCTGTCAACTTCTGGCGCATGAACCAGCAGTCCTTCACCGACCAGCTCTTCCACCGTCAATCTGGGTGACAAGGACGAAAAAGGATCCTGAAACACAACCTGAATTTGCTTGCGCAAGGCAAGGTCTATCACCTTGCTTTGTCCCCAACGCTGGCCGAGGGCAGACAAATTGCCTTGAAACTTCATCAGCCCCAAGGCCGCGAGCGCAAGCGTGGATTTCCCAGAACCGGACTCTCCTACCACGCCCAACGTTTGTCCCACAGGCAGATCTATGTGTGCATCGCAAACCGCTATAAATTCGCCATTTGAAAACCAGCCTCGCACGCCCGGACGTGGGATGGGGTAAACCACGCGCAGGCCATTTGCAGACAGGGCGGTTGGCGCATTCAACTGGGGCTCCACCACATTGCGCAGGGGTTTGCTATCGAGCAAGCGCTGGGTGTAAGGGTGCTGGGGACAAGCAAACACTTCGGTTACGTCGCCCTGCTCTACTACATATCCGGCCTCCAACACAGCCACGCGGTCGGCAAATTGCCTGACCAAACTCAGGTCATGGGTGATGAGTAGCACGGCCATGCCGTATTTGACTTGCAATTGCTTTAGCAGGTCCAGAATCTGCTTGCGCACCGTCACGTCCAGCGCTGTGGTGGGCTCATCGGCCAATAGCAGTTTGGGTCTGCACGCAAGGGCCATTGCGATCATTGCGCGCTGGCGCTGCCCGCCCGAGAGCTGATGTGGATAGGCCCTGGCACGGCGCTCAGGTTCCGGGATACCGGTGTCTGCTATCAATTGAATAGCTGCTTGAGCTGATTCCACGGGCGCTAACCCCATTTTCTCTTGCAAAACTTCGGCAATTTGCTCGCCAATGGTGAAAACCGGGTTCAGGGCTGTCATGGGCTCCTGAAAAATCATCGCAATGTCCTGCCCCCGGATGGCACGAAGCGCGCGCTCTGGCATGTGCAGCAAGTCACCGGTGTCCGCAAATTGGGCGCTACCGGTGACCTTTGCGCCCTGCACCAAGCCAAGCAAACTTAAAGCAGATACCGTTTTTCCAGAACCCGACTCTCCCACCAAAGCCAGCTTCTCTCCCACGGCAATGGAAAAATCAATTCCATGCACGACTTCGCGGTCACCAAACGCAACGCGCAAGCCCTGCACCTGCAGCAAGGGGGTCATTCGCTGTCTGCCTTTCTGGGGTCCAAGGCATCGCGCAGGGCATCGCCCATCAGGGTGAGCAAAAGCAAGGTCACTACCAGCACCACAAAGGTGGATAGCGAAATCCACCACGCATCGATATTGTTTTTGCCCTGAGACAAAAGCTCACCCAAAGAAGGCGTGCCGGGCGGTACGCCCAGGCCCAGAAAATCCAGGCTTGTCAGGGCCAAAATAGCCCCGCTCATACGAAATGGCAAAAACGTCACCACAGGGGTCAGGCTATTGGGCAGAAGGTGCCGTGTGATGATCTTCCAGTCTGACACTCCCAGCGCTCTGGCGGCACGCACATAGTCCATCTGCCGGTTGCGCAGAAACTCGGCACGCACATAGTCTGACAAACCCATCCAGCCGAAAAGACTCAACAGCACCAGGAGCAAGGAAATGCTGGGAGCGAACACCGCGCTGAAAATGATCAGCAGGTAGAGCTCGGGCATGGCGCTCCAGATCTCAATAAAGCGCTGAAAGGCCAAATCGGTCTTTCCACCAAAGAAACCCTGCAGTGCGCCGGTGATTACGCCAAGGACCACTCCCGTGAAGGTGAGCGCCAGCGCGAAAAGCACGCTGACCCGAAATCCGTAGATCAACTGTGCCAGCAGGTCACGCCCCCTGTCGTCGGTGCCCAGCCAGTTGTCCATCGTGGGGGCGGCGGGGTTGGGAGAGTTGGCAAAGTAATTCAAGGTTTTGGGACCATAGCGGTTCGGTGCAAACAAAGCCCAATTGCCGGGCTCCGCAAATTTCTGTTCAATGAAAGGGTCCAAATAGTCGGTAGGGGTGGCAAAGTCGCCGCCAAACGTGGTTTCCGGGTAATCTTTCACCAACGGCCAGTAGATTTGCCCTTGGTAGACGGCCACCAGTGGGCGGTCGTTGGAAACCAACTCGGCAGCCAGACTTATCAGTACCAACATGCAAAACACGATCAGACTGACAAAGCCCAGGCGATTGCGCCTGAAACGTTTCCACGCACGGTAGCTGGGTGACGCTGAAGCAACCGATGGAGCGACTGCTGCTATGGGATCAGTCATATTTGATGCGGGGATCTACCCAAACGTAGCAAAGGTCTGAAAGGAGTTTGGTTACCAGACCGATCAGCGTAAACAAATACAGCGTACCCATGACAACCGGGTAGTCCCGTCGAATCACGCTCTCGTAGCTCAGCAGGCCCAGACCATCCAATGAAAACAGGGTTTCTATCAGCAACGAACCAGTAAAAAAAGCACCCACAAAGGCAGCCGGAAAGCCGGTGATGATGGGAATCATCGCGTTACGCATCACATGCTTCCACAGTACTTGTCGTTCCGACAGACCCTTGGCCCGCGCGGTCACGACATATTGCTTGCGAATTTCCTCCAAAAAAGCATTTTTAGTGAGCATGGCGGTGACTGCAAAACTCCCCATCACCATGGCAGTAACCGGCATGGCGATATGCCACAGGTAGTCGGTCACGCGTGCTCCCCAGCTCAGCGATTCCCAGTTGGCAGAGGTCAGCCCCCGCAATGGAAACCATTGCAACTGGCCGCCAAATACCACCAGTAAGGCCACACCCAACACAAACCCGGGTATGGCATAACCCACCAGAATGAGCAAAGTCGTGACAAGGTCAAATCGGGACCCCGCCCTCACGGCCTTGGCTACGCCCAATGGCACAGCAATCAGGTAGCTGATAAAAAAAGTCCAAAGACCCAGGCTCATGGAAACCGGCAGCTTTTCCCAGATCAGTGAGGCGACATCGCGGTTCTGAAAAAAACTTTTGCCCAGATCAAAGCGGGCAAACTGGGTAAGCATCTGCCAGAAACGTTCAGGGGCGGGTTTATCAAAACCGTACAACGCCTTTGCCTGGGCAATCCGTTTGGGATCTACCCCCTGCGATCCACGGTAACTCAAACCGCCTTCGGCACTGCCACCTGTGCCCGCTTTGGCCTCTGCCAGGTATTGCTCCACGGGTCCGCCCGGAACGAACTGAATGACCATAAAGGTGAGCAGAAGCACCCCAAAAAGGGTGGGCACCATCAGCAGCAAGCGTTTTAAGACATAGAGAAACATGGCGTCCTAGCCACCTTTCCGATGCCACCAGGTGTCGATGGCCCACCCCTCACCTTGTGCATAGGGCGGCATGCTATCCGGTCTGGAGAGTCGCCATGCGTTGTAGGCGATGCGGTGGGTGACCGCGGACCACTGCGGCACCAACACATGCAAATGCCCGATTGCACGGTCCAGGGCCCGACACGCCGACAAAAGTTCGGCCTTTGTTTTTGCAGCTGTAATGCGGGCAATCAGTGCATCCACGGCCTCACTCTTGATGCCACTGTGGTTACCAGAATCCTCCTGATCTGCGGCCTTGCTTCCGAAAAGGTCGGCATATTCCTGGCCGGGATTATGAGTGCCCTGGTACGCCAGTGAAGTGATATCAAACTCAAACTTCTGCAGTCTTTGCTGATACAGCGCAAAATCAACAGGTCGAAAGATCAGTTTGACACCAATTTTTTCGAGATTGCGGGCCCAAGGGGTCACCACCCTGGCACCAGACTCGTTGCTATCGAGATATTCCAGCTCAAAAGGCTCTCCCTTGGAATTGCGCAATGCGCCGTCCCGGTACTCCCACCCAGCATCCTTTAGCAGTTTTTGTGCCTGACGCAGGTTTTCACGCAGGCTATTTGTCCCGTCGGTACGAGGAGCCAAAGTCACTGGTCCCCAAACGGACTCTGGCAACTGACTCTTGTAGGGCAACAATAGCTGGACTTCCGACTCTCCCGGTACGCCACTGGCCTGACAATCTGTATTACCAAACAGGCCCTGAACGCGCTGATAAGCGCCGTAAAACATCTGGCGGTTCATCCATTCGTAGTCCAATGCAAGGCCCATAGCCTGGCGGACCCGTACATCCTGAAGTTTTTCGCGACGGGTGTTGAGCACATAGCTTTGAAAACCTGTGGGCAGCCGGTGTTTGAACTCAGCCTTTAACAACTCGCCACTGTCAAACTTGCGTCCATTGACGCGCCTGGCCCAATCGCCCGCAGAAAAGAACCGCATTAAATCGAACTCACCGGCTTTTAGTGCTTCAAGCTTGGCGGTGTTGTCTTTGTAAATCTTGACGGTAATGCGGTCAAAATTCCCACTTCCACGTCGAACATTGAGATCCCTAGCCCAGTACCCGGAGTCGCGAACATAGGTAATGTCCTTGCCGAAAACAACGGGGCCAATGCGGTAGGGACCACTACCAATCGGCATGTCTGTCACGATCTGATCGAAAGGTTTGACCCTGCCGCCCTCTTCTCCCCAGCGGTGGCTAAACACAGGCAAACCACCCACAGTCAGCGGCAATTCCCGGTTGGCTTTTTTGAAGCGATAGCGCAACGTGGTCGCGTCCACAATGTCCACCCCCGCTACTTCCTCCAAGGCGCTGCGCAAGCCGGGCGACACCAGCGGACCCGAAAGAATATCGAAGCTGTGCTTGACGTCTTTTGCAAGTACCGCATCGCCATTGTGGAAACGGGCTTCCGGACGCAGTTTGAACAAAACGCTCAAGCCATCCGCAGCCACAAGCACTTCACTCGCCAGCAAACCATAGCCCGATGCAGTTTCGTCGAGCGAGCCCACCAGAAGCGTGTCAAACATCAAGCTGCTCAAGTAGGCGGGAGCCGAGCCTTTGATCGTAAAAGGGTTGTACTTGTCAAAGGTGGAGGTGCGCAAGTTACTTACCAATCGCAACTCCCCCCCCTTGGGAGCATTGACGTTGACATATTCAAAGTGTCCGAAGCCCTCTGGGTACTTCAATTCGCCCCAAAGTGCGTAACCATGCCTCGCCCAGCCGGGTGCAGCGGACAGAACCACGAGTAAATAGAACACGATGCGCATGCGACAATTCTGCATCAGACTTTCGATTTTTGAGGGCCTACGGGCGTGAATATGAATACACCTATCCCCCTGCAACAACTTCCCCAGAAAAATATCTTTCGTCCAGGCGATGTGTTCGTATTGTTCGGTGAACTCTTTGGCAGAGGCTATGCCAATGGGTTGGTCAACTCTGCCCGCCAGGCGGGGATGAAGATTGTGGGGATTACTGTCGGGCGACGCGAAGCCAACAATGCATTGCGCCCACTGAACGAAGAAGAATTGGCGACTGCCGAACAAAATCTTGGCGGCAAAATCATCAATATTCCTCTGATGGCCGGTTTTGATCTGGATGCACCGGCAGGAACGCCAAATCCTACTGAAATGCTCGGCAGCCTGACCCTGAAGTCCTGGAACGAGGACAAGCTCGATTGGGACCATATTGCCAAATGTCAGGAAGTCGGCGTTCAGCGGTTCAAAGATTCTCTGGCCGAGGTCATGAAAGTACTGGGCGGAATGATTGAGCCAGGGCACAACGTGTTTTTTGCCCATACGATGGCTGGTGGCATCCCCAAGGCCAAGGTCTTTCTTGCCATTGCCAACCGGGTGTACAAAGGGCGTGGCGACAGGTTCATGTCTTCCCAGACTTTGCTCGACAGTGATTTGGGTAAACTGATCTTGAAGAATTTTGACGAGGTGTCGGCCAATACCTTCGAACACCTTATTGAAGCAAGTGCCGCAATTCGGTCGGGTATGGAGTCAAGCGGAGGTCAGGTTCGCTATACCGCTTATGGGTACCACGGTACGTCTATCCTGATTGGGGACGAATATGTCTGGCAAACCTATACCAATTACACCCAAGGTCTTGCAAAGATGCGTCTCGAACGCATTGCTCAGGCGGCCTGGAGCAAAAATATCAAGGCTACGGTTTACAACTGCCCCGAAATTCGGACCAACTCCTCCGACATATTCGCAGGCGTGGAGCTTCCTTTGATTCCCCTGCTCAATGCGCTCAAACAAGAGAATGGTGGGGATTGGGCAGAGTCACAATGGCAGGCCTGCCGCAGTTTGCTGACTGACGAAGTCACTTTGGAAGATATCTTGCGCAAAGTGCTTGACTTCCAAACCCACAGCACCATGCTTCCATTTCGCGACTTTGCTGCGTGGCCCATGCCAAACAGCCAACCACAGGCTGACTTGACAATCGGCACGTCGGATGAAATTCAAAAGGCGCACAAGGACAGCAAAGTGCTGATCACAGACCTGCTCAGCGCACTGGTCATCGAAGCCACCGGCCCCCTGATGTTCCACGAAACGTCTGATCCCGCAGGTCCGGTGTTATGGCTCAATCACGACATCATTGCCCGTCAGCTAAACACAATCCACATCTGATGCAGGTTTAAGACAGTGCTAGTAGGGGCCATGCCCCTACTCTGTCACGCAGTCAGCGTAGTAGCGTACTTTTCCATCATCACCGGTCTCGCCCACCAGGCCGTGAACATCGGTTTCAAAGCCAGGACACTGGGCATTGAATTCGCGTGAAAACTTGAGGTAATCCACCACCTTTTTGTTGAAAACTTCACCCGGAACGAGCAATGGAATTCCTGGTGGATAGGGAGTGACCATACCTACGGAAACACGACCCTCCAGGTGGTCAATCTCCACCCTTTCCGTTTTGCGCAAGGCGATATGGGCATAAGCGTCACTGGGTTTCATCGCTGGAACCAGGTCACTCAGGTACACCTCAGTGGTCAAGCGCGCAATATCGTATTTTGCATAGAGCTGATGGATGTGATGGCACAAATCGGCCAGTCCCATTTTTTCGTAACGCGGATGTTTTTGAACAAATTCTGGCAGTACACGCCACATCGGTTGGTTCTTGGCATAGTCGTCCTTGAACTGCTGCAAGGCCGTCAGCATGCTGTTCCAGCGGCCCTTGGTGATGCCGATGGTGAACATGATGAAGAAGCTATAGAGACCAGTTTTCTCCAC
>CAJBMJ010000299.1 GCA_903954045.1 uncultured beta proteobacterium
ATGGCTCACTGCCCTGCGCCGCTGGGTGAAGGAAGAGCTGGCCACCCACCCCCATTTGGTGCTGATGGGTGACTACAACATCACCTTCGATGACGCCGATGTGTGGGACCCCGAAGGCCTGCGCGACACCATCCACTGCACAGAGGAGGAGCGATACCATTTGCGCGCCCTGATAGCCCTGGGTCTGACCGACAGTCATCGCTTGTTTGAGCACCCGCCCAGGACCTTCAGCTGGTGGGACTACCGCGATTTTGGTTTCCGGCGCAACCGGGGCCTTCGCATCGACCACATACTGGTGAGCAGTGCATTAAAGCCCCTGGTGCAAAGCTGCGAGATCGACAAAGGGCCACGCAAAAACGAGCGCCCCAGTGACCACGCTCCTGTGGTTGTGGACATCGCGGTTTGACGAATATGGCTGCGACACGCCCCGTACGTGCAGTCTGGCTTTTTGGCATGGCAAGCGCAGTCCTGCTCACAGGTCTTGGCGTGTATTTGATGCCCCTGCAACCCAGCATCGTGGCGCTTCAGTTCGCGTTCTCCACGGAAGCTTTTCTGGCTGTTCTGCAAGCCTGGAAACCCGCGGGTGTGGAGCTTTTTCGCTCCCACCTGGCCGTGGATGGCGTGCTGATGCTGTGTTACGGGGCGTTTGGATATTTGCTCGCCATACGAACCGCCGTCTTTGGAAGAATGAGCTCAGAAGCGCGGCACAAACTGAGCCTCATGATGCCTGTAGCCGCCTGCGCCGATGCCATGGAGAATATCCTGCATTGGCTGATGACTGGCAACACAGCCGAGGCATGGCTTTGGCTGGTGCCGTTGGCATCCGTCTGCGCAAGTGTCAAGTTTGCAGGTATTTTCGGATTTGGTGCAGCGGTCTGGCTGGCACGCCGCCCTACTCCAGCCCCAACTCCTGAATCTTGCGAGTGATGGTATTGCGGCCAATGCCCAACTTGTGGGCTGCCTCAATGCGCCGACCGCGGGTGCCCGCGAGAGCCGCAAGAATCAGTCGCGACTCAAACCTGCGGGTCAGCACGTCCCACACATCGGTGCGTCCGCTGCCCAATAACCCTACTGCTTCGGCTTCCAGATCTGCTTCCCAGCCGGTGTGAACCACGGGGGGAACACTGTCTGAAACTGCTGGCGCAGACGCAACCGCTGAGCTCACCGCTATAGGGGCCACAACCACAGGCGCCGCATGGGCGGCTGGAACCGGAGGTACCACCACGCTTGTAGCTTGCACCACGCCAGGCAATGCATCGGACACTACCCCCACTTCAGGCGGCAAGTCCTTGGGCTCTATCAACTGGGCAGGCGCCATGACGGTGAGCCAATGGCACATGTTCTCCAGTTGGCGCACATTTCCCGGAAAGGCAAAGCTCTCTACCCAGGCCAGAGCCGCATCGGAGATGCGTTTGGACTCCACTCCCAACTGCTTGGCACTTTGCTGTAAAAAGTGACGTGTGAGCATGGCCACGTCTTCCTTGCGTTCGCGCAAGGCCGG
>CAJBMJ010000300.1 GCA_903954045.1 uncultured beta proteobacterium
GCCCATCGCCGTTGGAGACCATCACCGTGAGCGCCACTTGTTCAAAAAAGCGCTGCAAATCGGCCTCTGGCAGACGCAACATCTTCAGCGCCTGGGCGATGCGCTCGTAACTGCCGTGGTACTTGCGTTCTGACAACGTGTCACGCACCCGCAGGCCCATGATCGAGGCGATGTCTTCAAATCCAAGACGATCTCCATTGGGCTCAATGTCAAACCGGTCCACCAACAGCACCTGGCCGTCGTGTGAGAGTTCAAACCCTGGCGTGGCAATACCGGCTGCAGATGCCGCCTTCAGGCATAGAAACTCATTGGCCGCCAAGCCCGGATAGGCGCTGGATGCGGCCTTGACAATCACCGTCGGGATGGCGATGGTGGGGCGATCGGGCACCATGATCTTGGGCTGCATGCCGGCCACACCGGCCCCGGTGCTGAGGTAGGCCTGCACCAGCTCATCAAAAACTGCGGGCGTGAAGGGCATGGACAACAGTTGTTGCCGTGAGATAAAAACCGGTGACTCCGGCGGCGCACAGCCCGGCAATGCAAACCCCAAGCGCCCTATGCCATTGGCACCGCACAGGGCCAACAAATGCATGGCTGTCATGGCTTGCTTGGGAAACATCTGGCGCAAGCGCATGAACAGGTCGCCCTCGGGCAAGTTCTGATCCATCACGGCAAACAGCGCACTATCGTGGTACGTCAGCTGGGTCGGGGGCATCAACAAACCCACTGGCAATTGCGACGCACTGGCGTCCAGGTAGCGAAACTCGAATTGGCTTTGGTGCAGCAATTGCCCGCCACCGTTTTTACCAATGCGCACGTCGAGCAGTTTGATTTTGTCAGGCAGCATCGTCCTGCTCCTCAAGATCGGCGAAACGTGCGGCCATCTCGTCCAGAGTGGGAAGGCCCATGCGCTCAATGCGCAGTACCAATCCCAGGGTAGCCAGAATGTCCATCAACGACGATACGGTGACGTCTTGTCCGCGCTCCAGCCGGTTGAGAATATCGCGGCTGCGCCCGCTGCGCTTAGCAACGTCCGTGGCTTTGATGCCTTGCGCGGCGCGCGCGCCCTTGATGGCAAGGCCTAAGTCTTTGGGTAAACGAATAATGTCCTGCATAATGGACATTATTATCTAAAAAACCTAATTTTGTCATTTATTCTGGACAATCTACCATTCTCTGTGCAGGTACTAACGCTTGGATGCTCCCACCGCGCCCAACTCGGCACAGAGCGCGCTCAACGGCACCGCCAGAATATCGTTGCCCAGCGGATACGACTCTGCGCCTGGGTACACCACCCACTTGCGCGTCGGAGACAGGTCGGTGCAGGCTGCATGAAAGCCGCGCTCGACTTTGGGCGTCAGGCTGCGCTTGATCTCGATCGCCCACATAGCTCCAGTGGGCCAAGTCAGCAACAGGTCGATTTCGGCTCCACCGCTGCTGCGGTAAAAGTGTGCTTGCACCATCGGCGGGGCACAGTTTAGTAAATTCTCGATGACAAACCCCTCCCAACTGGCACCCAGCGCCATATGAGACAGCAGGTCTTCTCTGGTCGCGATGTCCAGCAGGCCATGCACCAGCCCGCTGTCGCGCACGTACACCTTGGGGGACTTGACCAGGCGCTTGCCCAGATTGGCGTGCCACGGTGGCAGCCTCCGCACCAGTAGCAGGGCGCACAGCAGGTCGATATAGCTCTGTGCAGTTTTGGCATCAACGCCCATGTTGCGTGCCAGTTGGGCAACATTGAGCAGTCCACCCTGGTGGTGTGCCAACATGGTCCAGAAGCGGCGCAGGGTGTCGGGCGCAATGCGTGGCCCGAACTGGGGTATGTCACGCTCCAGGTACGTACGGATGAAGTTTTGCCGCCAGCGCAGGCTGCGTGCGTCACTCGGCGCGGTCAAACTTTCGGGAAAGCCACCGCGCAGCCACAAGGCATCGGTAAGGGCTTCGCCGGTTTCCTGAACGCTGAGCGGACTCAACTCAAGGTATGCAATGCGCCCAGCCAGTGTTTCACCCGATTGCTGCAGTAAATCCAGTGAGGCCGAGCCCAGTAACAGGTACTGACTTGCCCGCTTGCCCGCGCGACGGGCCTGGTCAATCAGGCCGCGCAACACCGGAAACAAGCTGGGTGCACGGTGCACCTCGTCCAAAATCACCAACTTGTCCAGATGACCCGATAAATACAGCTCGGATTGCGACAGTTTGGCGCGATCGCGCTCGGACTCCAGGTCGAGGTAGATGCTGGGGAACGCTTTTGCCGCTTCCAGTGCCAGCGTGGTTTTGCCGGACTGACGCGGCCCGAGCAAGGCTACAGC
>CAJBMJ010000301.1 GCA_903954045.1 uncultured beta proteobacterium
ATCACCGTTTATACCAATCCCAGCTTGACCGAGACTGACAGTATTTGATGGTGCCGTCGGCGAGACTCGAACTCGCACAGCTTTCGCCACTACCCCCTCAAGATAGCGTGTCTACCAATTTCACCACGACGGCCGCTCACTAACTACCGGATTGCGTGAGGATCCCTGGGGATGTTTGCTTTCCAGTATGACTAAGAGTTTACCCTGAATTTAGTCGTTTCCCAGAGTCAGACCCGTCAATTACTTGCCTGGAATTTGCGATGCACCAGACGCCGGCAACACGGCAGCAGGCACTTCAGAGACAGGGGCGGGCGCAACCACCGCAGCACCTTCCAAAACGCTGCCAGAGCTGGCAGGACGCAAATTGCCAAAGTAGGCCAGGGCCAAGGTGCAAACGAAAAACACGGTCGCCAACACAGACGTTGTGCGCGACAGGAAGTTGGCACTTCCACTGGCGCCGAAAAGGCTGCCAGACCCACCACTACCAAAAGCCGCACCCATATCAGCGCCCTTGCCGTGCTGCACAAGAATCAACCCGATCATGGCCAAGGCCGATAACATTTGCACTGTCAAAATAACGGTTACAACGATATTCATTTTCAAACTCCAAATTCAAACTAAACGGACCAACCTTCAGCAGGCCGCAGCAATAATCGACAAAAATTCAGGTGCTTTCAACGATGCCCCACCCACCAGGCCACCGTCGATATCGTCTTGCGACAGCAATTGCTTCGCATTCGCTGCATTCATGCTTCCGCCGTACAAAATGTGAACGCGATCTGCATGCTGTGTGGCGGCTTTCAGCTGGCCACGCAAAACGGCGTGCACCTGCTGTGCTTCTTCGGGACTTGCCGTCTTCCCAGTACCAATGGCCCAGACGGGTTCATAGGCCACCACGATTTCACTAATGCAATGGCCGTTGGCATGAATCACTGCCGCGAGTTGGCGCTTGACCACGTCTTCGGTCTGACCGGCTTCACGCTCAGCCAATGTCTCACCCACACAGACGATGGGAGTAATACCTGACGCCAGCGCGCGCTGGGCCTTCAAAGCCACAAGCGCATCCGACTCTGCGTGGTATTGCCGACGCTCCGAGTGCCCGACGATGGCGTAGCGCACACCAAAATCCTTCAGCATGGTTGCAGAGAGTTCACCGGTATAGGCACCAGACTCATGCTGTGACACATCCTGTGAACCCACATCAATACCTGAACCCGATGCCAAGCCCTGGGCTTGGGCAAGGTAGGGCGCAGGCACACACACGGCAACCAAGCACTCTTTGTCAGCCACACCCGCCACCAAGGCTTGCAACAAGGCCTCGTTGGAGGTTAGGGAGCCATTCATCTTCCAGTTTCCAGCGATCAACTTTTTCTTCATACTGCACCCCAGTTCAAGACGATTTTTCCAACATGCTGGTTGGTTTCCATCAGCGCATGCGCTTGGGCCGCATCCGCGGCGGCAAAGACACTGTGGATGACCGGCTTGACTTTGCCAGCCTCCAGCAATGGCCATACGGTTGCGAGACAGGCCCGCGCAATCGCAGCCTTAAACGCAATTGGCCTGGGCCGCAGGGTTGAACCCGTAATGGTCAAGCGCTTGCGCAACACCAAACCGGCATTGATCTCACTCTTGACACCGCCCTGCACCGCAATGATCACCAACCGACCATCCTCCGCCAAACACTGCACTTCTTTGGATACGTAGTTTCCAGCCACCATATCCAGAATGACGTCTGCGCCTCTGCCATCGGTCAGACGCAACACTTCTTCCTGGAAGTCCTGCGTCTTGTAATTGATGGCATGGTCAGCGCCCAGGCTGAGGCAGGCGGCACATTTTTCATCACTGCCCGCCGTAGCGATCACTTTTGCACCCAGGGCTTTGGCCAGTTGAATGGCTGTTACGCCAATACCACTGGTACCGCCCTGCACCAAAAGGGTTTCCCCACTTTGCAAGCGGCCCCTGTCAAACACATTGCTCCACACGGTGAAGAATGTCTCCGGCAAAGATGCCGCCTCAATGTCTGAAAGCCCACGCGGTACCGGCAAACATTGCACAACTGGCGCAACGCAGAACTCCGCGTAACCGCCACCGGCTACCAGCGCACATACGCGATCACCCACTTTCAATCCAGCCTCTTGCATGGCAAGTGCATCACCAGCCACAAGCACGCCCGCCACCTCCAGGCCCGGCAAGTCCGACGCACCCGCAGGAGGTGGATAGGCACCCGAGCGTTGCAATACATCCGGCCGGTTGATACCGCTGGCAGTCACGCGAATCAGCACCTCGCCTGCACCCGCAACAGGCTCAGCACGATCGGCCGGACGCAAAACGTCTGGACCGCCAAAGGATGAAATTTCAATGACTTTCATGGTATTTTTGGCCGATAGCCCCCGCCATTACTGCGCGAGTAGCTATCAATTCAGTAGCAAATCAATCAGTTTTGATCAGAATTTTGGGCTGGGCGGTCGATCAAGGCTTTCATGGACAGCTTGATACGGCCTTTTTCGTCCGTCTCCAATACCTTGACTTTGACGATTTGGCCTTCTGACAGGTAATCCGTGACCTTCTCGACGCGTTCATGCGCGATCTGGCTGATATGCAACAAACCATCTTTGCCGGGCAACAGGTTGACCAGCGCGCCGAAGTCCAAAATCTTGGTGATGGGGCCTTCGTAGGTCTTGCCAATCTCCACTTCAGCAGTGATCTGCTCAATGCGGCGTTTGGCTTCTTCGGCCTTGGCTGGATCAGCAGAGGCGATGGTAATGGTGCCGTCTTCATCAATATTGATCTGGGTACCGGTTTCCTCGGTCAGCGCACGAATAACCGCGCCGCCCTTGCCAATCACGTCACGGATCTTCTCAGGATTGATCTTCATGGTGAAAAGGCGGGGTGCGAAGTTGGACACTTCGGTCTTGGCTTCAGCCATGGCTTCCTGCATCTTGCCCAGAATGTGCATGCGCGCTTCTTTGGCCTGCGCCAAAGCAACCTGCATGATTTCCTTGGTGATACCCTGGATTTTGATGTCCATCTGCAGCGCAGTAATACCGTTAGTGGTACCTGCCACCTTGAAGTCCATATCGCCCAGGTGATCTTCGTCACCCAGGATGTCGGTCAACACGGCAAAGCGGTTTTCTTCCTTGATCAGGCCCATGGCAATACCGGCCACGTGCGCCTTCATGGGAACGCCGGCGTCCATCAAGGACAGGCATCCACCGCAAACCGAAGCCATGGATGAAGAGCCATTGGACTCGGTAATCTCGGATACCACACGCATGGTGTAGGGAAAATCTTCCTTGGAAGGCAAGCAAGCCACCAAAGCACGCTTGGCCAGACGGCCGTGGCCGATTTCTCGGCGCTTGGGCGTACCCACACGACCGGTTTCGCCGGTGGCGAAGGGAGGCATGTTGTAGTGCAGCATGAAGCGGTCTTCATAGTCTCCGCTCAGTGCGTCGATACGTTGTGCATCGCGCTCGGTGCCTAGCGTGGTCACGACCAGAGCCTGAGTTTCACCGCGGGTGAACAGTGCCGAGCCGTGGGTGCGGGGCAGCACGCCGTTGCGGATTTCGATCGCGCGGACGGTGCGCGTATCGCGACCGTCAATGCGGGGCTCGCCTGCCAGAATTTGACCACGAACAATCTTGGCTTCGATTTCAAACAGCAGGCCTTCAATAGCCACACTGTCAAACGCAGCGCCTTCTGCCTTGAGAGCCGACATCACTTCGGAGTAGGCAGCGCGGCAGGCCTGGGTCCGGGCTTGCTTGTTGCGAATTTGATAGGCTGCTACCAGCTTGTCTTTGGCCAGGCCGTCGATCTTGGCGATCAGGGCCTCGTCTTTGGCAGGCGCCTTCCAGTCCCACATGGGCTTGCCAGCGTCACGCACCAGTTCGTGGATGGCGTTGATGGCGATATTGCCCTGCTGGTGACCATAGACCACCGCGCCCAACATGATTTCTTCCGACAGCTGCTGGGCTTCAGATTCGACCATCAGCACGGCAGACTCGGTACCTGCCACCACCAGATCCATGATGGAATCTTTGCGGGCCGTTTGACCGGGGTTCAACACGTATTCACCGTTGACATAACCCACGCGGGCCGCACCGATAGGACCATTGAACGGCACACCACTGATGGACAGCGCGGCGCTGACAGCAATCAGGGAGGCAATGTCAGCGTCCACTTCCGGATTCAACGACACGGTATGCACAACAACGTGCACTTCGTTAAAGAAACCTTCGGGGAAAAGCGGGCGGATGGGACGATCGATCAGACGGCTGGTCAAGGTCTCGAATTCGCTAGGGCGGCCTTCACGCTTGAAGAAGCTGCCGGGGATCTTGCCAGCGGCATAGGCTTTTTCCAGGTAGTCAACCGTCAAAGGGAAGAAGTCCTGCCCGGCTTTGCCTTCGGTTTTGGCAACCACGGTGGCCAGAACGACCGTTCCATCCATATCCAGCAACACTGCGCCGGTGGACTGGCGGGCGATTTCGCCGGTTTCCATAGTGACCGAATGTTGGCCCCACTGGAAAGTCTTTGTCACTTTTTTGAACATTGTCATCGTATATCTCCGTTAAATGCGGGAAGAAATCGGGAGGTAAAGGCCACCTCACCCAAGCCCGGATTCGCCAACACAGTCCACGATGCCATTCCAGAAAACCTCGACCTTGCAGGCAAAAATCATCTGGAATGACACAGCTTCGTACTGTTTTTGTCGTCTCCGAAGTAAAAAACGCCTGAGCTAGGAACCTAACTCAGGCGTTCATCATGCAATTCCGAGTTTACTTACGCAGACCCAGTTTGGCGATCAGCGCGGTGTAACGATCAGCATCCTTACCCTTGAGGTAATCCAGCAGCTTGCGACGGCGGCTCACCATACGCAGCAGACCACGGCGACCATGGTGGTCTTTGGCGTGGGTCTTGAAGTGGGGGGTCAACTCATTGATACGGGCGGTCAGCAGTGCGACTTGCACTTCCGGGCTGCCAGTGTCACCGGCTTTGCGTGCGTTGTCTTTCACGACAGCGGCTTTGATGCTGGATGCGATCATTTCTATTTCCTGTTTGTGCGATTTGCCAAAGGCCAAGCGCAGATTTATCAACTTGCGCACCCAACTGGAACTGCTAGGTGCGTGCGCCCTGCCCTATGCAAAGCCGCTCGATTATAGCCTGCGCTGCAATTTCCAGCTATTGAGGCCTGTGCATCTTGCAGGTGGTGGGCTGCTCGGCGGCAGAAGTTGCAAGTGATTTCACCATCCGAAATCCATAACCAGAGCCTTCCACATCAAATTTCACACCAGATGCGCCCTGACGGTCCATCAAGCCGACAACCAGAGGCTGCTGAAACTGGTGATCGGCCGCGCGCATGGCGCCAGTTTGACCACCAAAAGTGACTCTAGCCCTTTCCAACTGTGCACCAATAGCTACCATATCCATAGCAGAGGGCGTCACGGCTTCAGGCTGCTTGCCTGCCGCCTCCAGCGCCTGTGCCAGCGCCTCCACCATCAGTTGCATGCGCATGTGCACATAGTCGTCTGAAGGCAGGGGATAGCGTTCTCTGAAAGACCTGTAGAACGCTTCGCTGGACGATGTCTGTACATTGGGCAGCCAATCGGCTACCGCTAGTACCTTGCCTACGCCTGCCTCACCCAAAGCCGCAGGTGCACCCAGCGCATTGCCATAAAAGGTGAAGAACTTGCCTTCAAACCCCACCTCGCGCGCCGCCTTGACCAAAAGCGTCAGATCATTGCCCCAGTTGCCGGTGATCACACCCTGCGCTCCACTGGCCTTGATCTTGGCTGCGTAAGGCAAAAAATCCTTGACTCTGGCCATAGGATGCAACTCTTCACCCACAAGCTGCACGTCGGGCCGCTGTGCAGCCAGTTGGCGCCGGGCTTCTCGCAAGACTGCCTGACCAAAACTGTAGTCCTGCCCAATCAGGTACACATTTTTAAGCGTCCTGTCCTCCTTGATTACTTCCATCAATGCCGCCATGCGCATGTCGGCATGGGCATCGAAACGAAAATGCCAGAAGCTGCATTTTTCATTGGTCATGGCTGGGTCGCCTGCCGAATAGTTCAGAAAGATGACCCGCTTCGACGGCTCGCGCTCGTTGTGCTTGTTGATCGCGTCCAGAATCGCCAGCGCGTTGGCGGAAGAATTGCCCTGCAAAACAAAACGAGCGCCTGCATCGATTGCGGACCGTAGTGCGGAGAGCGCCTCCTCGTTTTGGCCCTTGCTGTCAAAGCGCTCCAGCACCAGTGCTCGATTTCCACCAGCAGATACCGGCAACTTGACGCCACCTCTTGCGTTGACCCGCTCCACCGCCCACACCAGGTTACGAAAAACCGCCTCTCCGGCGTTGGCATTGGGCCCACTTAAACCCTCGATCATGGCCAACTTGATAGGGGGGAGCGAAGTCAGGGCACCCAGGCAGGACACTGAAAAAGCGAAGGAAGCTAGTGCCAGTGCGCCAGATTTCAAGACCCGGCGACAAAGAATAAACATGGAAAATTTCTCTTGAAATGGGTGAAAGCGATAGCAGCTTAGGTGCATGCGATGCTCACGGTGAGCGCCGCGCAGTGTACTAGGAGTCCACCATGTTTTTCGCAGCCCCACAAGCCCAATTCCGTCGCAATGCATTCGCTCAGCCAGGACGCTCCCTGGAGCGCTACATGGAGGACGCGCTCAATGGCAATCGCCAGGCCCGCACCACCTACACGCAGGATGAGAATTCATTCACTCTGTCGATGGACGTTCCCGGAATTGCCAAAGACCAGTTGAGCATCGCCATTGAAGGCAGCGTAGTCCGAATTTCCAGCAAGGAAGGCGCTCCTCGCCAATACCGTGCCGCTTACGAACTTCCGCAAGAACTGGACGCTGCCTTGAGCGAAGCCAAGTTGGAATACGGTGTTCTGACCCTCAAACTTGCGAAAAAAGTGGCGGTCAAGACTGCCAGCGAAGTCGCTATTCAGTAAGTTCACAGCCCGGCTGGATCGCCAAATTAAGCAATGGCATCCAGCGGCCAGCGCGGCTTGACGTCAAATGCGTAGGTCGTGCTGGCGGTCTGCTTGCCAGTTTGCAATCGCATAGCGGCGGCCATGGCAATCATGGCTCCGTTATCGGTGCACAAGTGAAGTTCCGGGTAATGCACCTGAACCGACCGCTCTTGACACGCTCGGTTCAACTGGAGCCGAAGACTTCGGTTGGCCCCTACGCCCCCAGCCACTACGAGGCGTTTTAACCCGGTTTGCTGCAGCGCTTTCAGCGATTTTTTGAGCAACACCTCCACGATGGCCGCCTGGGTGGATGCTGCCAAGTCCGCTTGCACTTGGCGCGAAAGCGCTTCAAAACCAGCAACGCCAGCCGCAGCCACCATGCGCTGCGACTGCACCAGCACCGCGGTCTTCAAGCCCGCAAAAGAAAAATCGAGATCACCACTGTGCAGCAGAGGGCGCGGAAGAGCATACGCCTTGGCATCGCCCTCTTCGGCCAGCTTCGCCAACAGGGGCCCACCAGGGTAGGCCAGCCCCATCAGCTTGGCCGATTTATCAAAAGCCTCGCCTGCAGCGTCATCGATGGTTTCACCCAAAATTTCATAGTCACCCACCCCATTCACCCGCATGAGCTGGGTATGCCCCCCGGAAACCAGTAGCGCCACAAAGGGGAATTCAGGTGGGTCTTTACTTAGAAAGGGGGAAAGCAAATGCCCCTCCAGGTGATGCACACCCAGTACAGGCTTTTGCAAGGCCGCGCCCAGTGCACACGCCACACCCGCACCCACCAGCAGCGCCCCCGCCAATCCAGGGCCCCGGGTATAGGCCACAACGTCCAGGTCCTGAAGTTGATGACCAGACTCTGTCAAAACTTCCCGGGTAAGTGGCAATACACGTCGGATGTGATCGCGGCTCGCCAATTCAGGCACCACCCCCCCAAAGGCCTGGTGCATTTCAATCTGGCTATACAGAGCATGGGCCAACAGCACAGGCACGCCCTGCGCGCGCGTCTGTACGAGCGCAACACCGGTCTCATCGCAAGACGATTCAATTCCCAACACCAACATACTGCGCTCCATATTCAGGCGGCCCACGTGGCCTTGGTTCGCCACCGCGCCACCCATGCCGGAATATCGCTGGCGGGCATGGGTCGCGCAATGCCGAAGCCCTGCACCATCGAACAACCCATAGCCAACAAAGCCGCACCATGCGCGGCCGTTTCTACGCCCTCTGCAATCACTTGCCGATTAAATGCGCCCGCCAAGCCAATAACCCCCCGAACAATGCCCAAGTCGTCCTGGTCTTGCAGCATGTCCCGCACAAAGCTCTGGTCAATTTTGAGCTGCTCGGCTGGTAGGTGCTTGAGGTAAGTCAATGACGAATAACCGGTGCCGAAATCATCAATGGCAAAGCGCACACCCAGCGCACGGCACGCATGTATCACCTTGGACACCTTGGAGACGTCTTCCAATGCACTGGTTTCCAATATTTCCAACTCCAGATCGCCAGGCTTGACTTCAGGGTACTGGTTTAACAATCCGCAAAGGCGCTGCACGAAGTCGCTTTGCTGCAGCTGATAGGCATCGATGTTGACACTCACCGCCAGCGCCAGTCCGGCCCCCAGCCACTGTGCTAGCTGGCAAAGCGCCGTTTCAATAACCCACTCACCCAAGCGCACGGCCAGCGCTTGCCCCTCTATGGAGGGTAAGAATTCTCCGGGCGGAAGCAAGCCTCGCTCCGGGTGCTGCCAACGAATCAAGGCCTCCAATCCGACAATCTCGCCCGATTGCATGTCCACCTTGGGCTGATAAAAAAGCACGAACTCGTCATCGTCCAGCGCCCTACCTAAACGGTCCAAACTTTCCTGCCGGGACTTGACTGCCGTGTCCTGAACGACATCAAACAAGTGATAGCGGTTCTTGCCCGATTGCTTGGCCAAATACATGGCCTGGTCTGCATGGCGCAGCAGTTGGTCGGCATCGGACCCATCCTGTGGATAGACAGTAACCCCGATGCTGGCCGACAACTGCAGCAGCACTTTGCCAACCAGCACCGGTGAAGAACTTGCATCCAACAAGCGCTGCAATACCGGCTCGCTGTCAGAACCCTGTTCCAGGTCACCCAAGACCGCCACAAACTCATCCCCACCAAAGCGCGCCAAAGTGTCCCCCTCGCGCAGAGCCTGCTTCATGCGATGCGCCAGTGACACCAGCAATTGGTCACCCACGGCATGCCCATGGTGGTCGTTAACCGCCTTGAAACCGTCAAGATCGAGAAAAGCGACTGCCAGCGATTGTTGACGCCGCTGGCTTTGCGCTATGGACTGTTGCAACCGGTCTGCCAGCAGTGCGCGGTTGGGCAAACTGGTGAGGACATCGTAATGCGCAATATGTTCCAGCTGGGCGTTGGTCCGCACCATTTCGCCCACCGCTTCTTCCAACGCGCGTTGAGCGCGAATGCGCTGCGACACGTCCCGAACCACAATGCCTGCCGTCGTCTTGCCCAGATGGTCGGCATACAGTGACGAACTTACCTCTGCCTCAAACCGCTCACCATTGGCCCGAATCATGGTGAGTTCACCTCTGGCCGTTCCGTTGTCGGCACGCTCTTGAAGCAGCGCGGTCAAACGCGGATCGCTCAGGTCCATCAAATTGGCACGCTCGGCCGCACACAGTTGCATAGCTGTCATGCCGAACATGCGGCACGCAGCCGCATTGGCCGCAGTGATTCTTCCGCCTGGCTCGGTCTCGAGCACTGCGTCCAGACTGTTTTCAAATAGCAGCCGGTAACGGTTTTCGCTGACACCCAGATCCACCTCGACACGCCTGATTCGGGTGATGTCCATGAAGATGATGACCACCTGCTTGAGCGTGCCATCCGGATGAAACACCGGGTCGCCGCGACCGTGCAACCACACGGGGTCGGAGCGGTCCGAATGCAGCACGCCGATCACCTTGTCGGAGAAGGATTCACGCGATGCCAATACACGCGACACCGGATATTCTTCCGTCGGCATCACAGAGCCATCGGAGCGCAAAAACCGCCAGCTTGGGTCGATCAGCGCTTTGCCCTGAATTTGCTCCTGCGTCAATCCAAGCAGCTGGCAAGCCATCGCATTGCAGCGCAAAACACGACCATCAGGAGCGTGTACCACCAGACCCGACATCATGTTGTCAATCAGGTCACTGTGTTCGTCCTCGCTCAACTTGATGGATTCTGGGTTGGACATGGGCATGCCCGGAAGAATACCCTACCGCTCGCATTCCTCCTGATTCCTCTTGGGTTCTAATTACGCAGCAATTCAAACCCAACTTCGGAGCTTCCGGCATGGCATTACCCATCCGCATTATTTCTTCCATGGCCACCAAGCAGTTGCTGAGCGACCTGATTGCGCAATACCAGCAGGAATTCCCGCACAGAGAGGTCGAGGTCGAGTCTGTGGGCGGTGTGGATGCCGCTAAACGTGTTCAAGCTGGCGAATCCTTTGACATTGTGGCCCTTGCATCCAATGCGATCGAGCAACTAACCGCAGCCGGAAAAATCGTTCCTGCGACCCGAGTGGATCTGGTGCGCTCGGGGGTAGCGGCGGCAGTGCGCTCAGGTAGCGCCCGTCCCGACATCAGCTCCGAAGATGCAGTCAAACACGCCGTCGTGAGCGCACGCACGCTGGGTTACTCCACTGGCCCCAGTGGGGTGCAGCTCGCCAAGCTGTTTGAGCGCTGGGGCATTGCGGACCAGATTCGCGATCGCATTGTCACTGCACCACCCGGCGTGCCAGTAGGCGCATTGATTGCCAAGGGCGAGGTGGAACTGGGTTTCCAGCAGCTCAGCGAATTGATCAACCTGAGCGGCATTGATTTGCTGGGGCCATTGCCACCTACGATCCAGATCACCACCGTCTTCTCTGCTGGCGTTTCTGTCACCAGCAATCAGTCTGAAGCAGCACAGGCCCTTTTGAACTTCATGGCATCGCCAGCCACTGCACAAACCAAACTGCGCAATGGCATGGAAGCGGCCACTGCACATGCATAGTTTTGACGTTGTCGTTCTCGGAGCCGGGGCTGCGGGGCTTTTTTGTGCTGGCATTGCTGGCCAACAGGGTCTGAAGGTACTGGTGCTCGACCATAGCGACAAAGTAGCCGAAAAAATTCGCATTTCTGGCGGCGGGCGTTGCAACTTCACCAATACGGAGGTGAATTCCGCCCACTTTTTGAGCGGGAACCCGCGTTTCGCCAAGTCAGCACTGTCACGCTACACCCCAAAAGACTTTGTAGCACTGCTCAACAAACACCAAATTCCGTTCCACGAAAAGCATAAGGGACAGCTGTTCTGCGATCGGTCATCAGAAGACATCATCCAGATGCTCCTGGCCGAATGCACACAAGCAGGCGTGGAGCGCTGGCAGCCCTGCAAAGCTGAAAACATAAGGTTTTTGGCCACTCGCGCTTATGGGAACTGCGCGAACAGCTATGAAATTGAGAGCGATAGAGGCGCCATACGGTGCGGTGCTGTCGTGATTGCCACGGGCGGTTTGTCGATTCCGAAGATAGGCGCCTCTGATTTTGGATTTCGGGTCGCCAAGCAGTTTGATCTGCCCGTGGTTACTCCTCGCCCAGCCCTGGTTCCGCTCACATTTGATGAAGTCGCCTGGGATCCTTTTTCGCAACTCTCGGGC
>CAJBMJ010000302.1 GCA_903954045.1 uncultured beta proteobacterium
CTGCGCTTGCGATAGCAGCAGATGCGGACAACAGCCCATTGATGTGACGCAATGAGGCCGATCACGTTATCAACACAAAATTTTGAACAACACATGAGGGATACAACCATATGCAAACGATGAAAACCAATGCCTTTCGTACCATGGCAGGCGGCTTCGCCCTGGTCTGCGGACTACTCGGTGGTACCGCCTGTGCCGCAGATCCGGATGCCACGTTCAATGAAGTCATGGCAGAAAAATCCATACTTCAGCAACTTCGCCAAGGTGGGCTGGTGCTGTACATGCGCCATGGCACCACTGACAACAGCCGGGCCGACCAGCCCACGGTCGATTTCAATGATTGCAACACGCAGCGTGTTCTCAATGACGAAGGTCGCAAGCTGGCGACCGCGGTAGGAAAGTCCATCGCCCAGGCGGCTATACCCATACTGGAGATTTACCACAGCCCCATGTGCCGGGCGCGCGAGAGTACCGAGCTGGCCTTTCCGCAGTTGAAAAAAATGTTCAAGCCGGAAGCTGGATTGGCCTACTCTGGCAACCTCACCACCGACCAGAAAAAACCTATCGTGGCCAAGACACGTGAACTGGTCTCGGCCAAGGTTCCCGCAGGCACCAACCGCGTCATCGTGGCACACGCACCCAATATGGCCGATGTGATGGGCTACTTTGTCAAACCGGAAGGTACCGTAGTGGTAGTTCGTCCTCTGGGGTCAGACAAATTTGAGTACATTGCCAGCATCCCGCCCGCGCTCTGGGCCAGCCTGCTGAAATAGCCATTCCCATGAACTTACGTCAAGTGCGTCGCTTCCGGTTCTTACTTTACTTTTTTGTTCCGGTCGCGCTCGCCCTTAGCGTGGGTTGGATGTTTGACCTTTGGGCGCAGAGCCAGCTGCGCCAGACCCAGATCAGCATGGCACAGGAGCTGGAACGGGATATTGATGCGGCATCCCAATCGGCCGATATCAGTCTTCAATTGCTCAAAGTCCAGCAGCGCGTGACCGCGGCACTTCAGGGAGCTAAATCAGGACAATTGGATGAAGGCCAGGTCTATAAGGTGCACAGCAAGGTCGTGGACGAAGTCGACCAATTGGAGAAGCGCCTTCAAAAAATGGCTGAACTGCATGAAAGGGACATTGCGTTAGCAAAGCTTCCTGCCGCCTTGCTGGCTTTTTCCAACTTCAAAAAGTTCGTGCTCATGAGCACGGACATTATTTCCATTGATCTCTCTGCTGCAGAAAAGTATCTGATTCAGTCAAGTGAGCATTACGCAGAGTTTGCGCTCCTGATTGCCGATATCAGCCAAAGCTACACGCAGCATGCGCGTGACCACAGTGCCCGCACGCAGCATCAACTCGACGCCTTTGCATCCCGAATGGCGGTGATCAGCACCCTGGGAACTTTGGGCCTGATCATGCTCTGGTTGATGGCGGCCTACTCCCTGGCGCGCCGACTGGATCGTCTGAATGTCAGCCTGCAGAACCTGAGCAGCGGCGCTGAGTCACCAGAAGACGAGGCATCGTTCCAGAGAATCGGTGCCATGGCCCAGCGCAAGGGCAGCATCATTGGCGACATGGCCAGCGCTGTGCTCGCCTATCGCAAGGCGCAGCTGGATCGGCTTTCTGCCGAGGCTCGCCTGAAGGAAAGTGAAGAGCTGTATTCGGCCATAGTGAACCAGGCGCCGATAGGGATTGTGGTGATCGACCTTGACACCATGCACTTCAGCAACTTCAATGAAGCATCCCACAAGAACCTGGGTTACACGGCAGAAGAATTTTCCCAATTGACGGTGTATGACATTCAGGGAAGCTCGCCACAGGATGAAGTGGACGCCAGGGTAACCAAAATTTTTGATGAGGGCGGACTGGAGTTTGAAAGCAAGCGCCGCACCAAGACCGGCGAATTGCGTGACTTCTGGGTATCCATTCGCCCCATGGTCACCCGCAAGGGAACCTTCATGTCGGGCATCTGGGTAGACATAACCAAACGCAAGGAAGTGGACGCCGAGTTGGCACGCTACCGAGATCAGTTGGAGACCATTGTGGCTGAGCGCACCACCGAGCTGGAAGCCACATCACGTGCACTGGAGCAGCAGTCACTCGAACTGCAGAACACCAATGAAAAACTGGTCGCAGCCAAAGAACTGGCGGAAAACGCAAACCGTGCCAAGAGCTCCTTCCTGGCCAACATGAGCCACGAAATTCGCACGCCCATGAACGCCATCATCGGGTTGACGCATCTGATGCGCCGCGATGCCCAAACCGAACGTCAGCGTCTGCAACTCGACAAAGTGTCCGGGGCTGCAATGCACCTGTTGTCCATCATCAATGACATCCTGGACTTTTCCAAGATTGAAGCGGGCAAGATGACACTGGACCCCACTGATTTCGAGCTCGAGCGGGTGATCACCAATGTGTTTGCCCTGACCAGTGAACGCGCAGAAGCCAAGGGTCTGGAGGTAGCTGCCCATATTGGAAATCTGCCCCCCGTATTGCACGGCGACGGTGTACGACTGGGGCAAATTCTGCTGAATTTTGTGGGTAACGCCATCAAGTTCACTTCGCAGGGCAGCGTGGTAGTGCACGGCAGCGTGCTGCGCACTGAGGGCGACCAGGCCACGTTACGCTTTGAGGTGCGCGACACAGGCATCGGACTGACTGCCGAGCAGCAAGGCAAATTGTTTGCCGCCTTCCAGCAAGCCGACGCTTCCACGACGCGCACTTACGGTGGCACGGGCCTGGGCCTAGTGATTTCACGCCGCCTGGCCGACCTGATGGGAGGCCAAGTGGGAGTGAGCAGCGTCACCGGCAAAGGCAGCACCTTCTGGTTTGAGGCTCCCTTTGGCATCAATGTGGCAGCTCCCTCACGCGCCACCGGCGTGCTGCCGCCGCGCACCCGGGTGCTGGTCATCGACGATATGGAAGAAGCCAGCGAGCCTCTGGTAGACATGCTCACCAACCTGGGAGCCCGGGCGGATGCAGTCTCCAGCGGAGCCAAGGCACTTGAGGCTGTTGCGCAAGCCGACGAACAGGGAGACCCTTACCAGATGGTCTTTACCGACTGGCAAATGCCAGGACTCAATGGCACCCAGACCTGGCAGCGCATGCGCCTGCTACCTTTGCGTCTGGTTCCGGTGTGCGTGCTGGTCAGTGGCAGCGCGGGCTGTCCCAGCACCGATCTGGACCAGGGCGGGTTTGCGGCCTTCATAGCCAAGCCCGTGTTGCCCGCCATATTGACCCAGACCATTGCCGCCACTTTCGGGCAGGCCCAGGTTTCCAGCAAGAGTGACAGTGGTGAAGTACCCAGGTTTATTCCCGGCAAGCGCATTTTGCTGGCCGAAGACAACGAATTGAACCAGGAAGTGGCCTATGAACTACTGAAAGAGCTCGGCTTCGAGGTAGATATCGCCTGCGACGGGGAGGTGGCATTGCAAATGGCGCAGGCAGAGCCCTACGACCTTATTTTGATGGACTTGCAAATGCCCAACATGGACGGATTGGAGTCATGCAGACGCATTCGCGCATTGCCTGCTTGGGCC
>CAJBMJ010000303.1 GCA_903954045.1 uncultured beta proteobacterium
ATCAAAGTTATCCTTGCTCCATCCAGCCGAAGCCCCAAAAGCGGCGGGAACCACTTTCATGGTCGCTGAAGTGGCATCAAACTGGTAGCCAGCCGACAACCAGGACGCCTGCGTCATGGTGATGGTCGAGAAGCAGGCCGAATTGGTCACGGGTGCCGGATCGGGCGAACCACCCGACAGTATCCTGCTGATGGCGTCTGCACACACCTTGGCCTCTTGGTTGGCAATATGACCTGCCTTGGGCTGGGTGGTGGCGCTGGAGTCACCGATGATGTGCACTTTTTCTGCACCAGACACCGTGCTGGCATAGCTCAGAACGTTCACGCCTGCAAATCGACCATCGGGCGAGTTATTCAACCCAGCGGTTGTAATCAGGGAACCCGCCTTTTGGCGCGGAATCATGTTGATTACTGCACCTGTGAACTGACCCGCAGCAGTGTTTAGCAACATTTTAGATGGATCAACGCTCACGACCTCTGCATTGGGAACGTACTCGACCACATTGCCGTACAGGTCTTTGAAGGCACTTTCGAAGTTTTCCTTTTCAACCACGATTTTGTCGTTCGCATCCAGAACGAACAGCTTGGAGCCTGGCTTTTTCACCTTGAGCCAGTCTGCAATCAGGCAGGCACGCTCATAGGGTCCGGGGGGGCAACGGTAAGGAACCTTGGGAATCGTTAGCACCACATTGCCAGACCGCATGGCCGAGAGCTGCTTTGCCAGTAACGTCGTTTGCGAACCCGCTTTCCAGGCATGCGGCATTTTGTCGGAATCACCCAAGCCTTCCACAGTGTCGAAGTCAATACCGGGCGCCATGACGATGCGATCCGCTTCGTAAATGTCACCGTTGGAAAGTGTTACTTTTGCAGCCGCTGGATCGATGGAAACCACATCGCCAAAAACAGTCTTGATGCCGTATTTACTGCGCAGGGTGTCGTAGTTATAGGTAATGCTGCTCAAGGAACGCTGGCCCGTAAGCACCAGGCTGCTCATGATGTTGGATGTGTAGGTTGGCATACGCTCTATCAGCGTTACGCCAATGGCATCTCCCCACAGGCGCAGGTACTTGGCAACAGTAGCACCGCCCATTCCGCCACCAATCACAATCACGCGTGACTTGTAGTTTGTGGCTGTCGCTGTGGTGGTAGTCGTACTGGGTCGCGTAGAACGCGAGTCCTTTTGCAACTCGCTGCTGGAGTCCGAGCCGCCTGCGCCCATAAGAGCCTCGCCTCCACCACCGCAAGCTGCCAATACTGCAGCAGTTACCCCGGCACCCGAAGCATTGAGAAAATTTCTTCTAAGCATGATTCACTCCTAAATTTTTTATATCGGGGACTATTTCTGGGTGGAAAACCAGGTGGAAATCTGGCGCATCTGGGCGTCGGTGTAGACCATGGTGTGTTTGGCCATGATTCCGTTGCCTTCCTTGCCGGACTGGAACTCTTTCAGTTCCTTGTAGATTTCATTGGCGGACTTCCCAGCCAGCGAGTCAAAACCAGGCCCTTTTCCGTTGGTACCGTGGCACTGGAAGCAGTTCGAGGCCAATAGTCTTCCTGGTTGACCCACTTCTGCCTGAGCACCTAGAACGCTCGCTGCGAGTGCGACCCCGATGAACGCTTGCCCAATGTTTCTCATGTTCCTACTCCTTCGATGATGTTTGTCTTGAATGCCTAGTCATCGTAGGTGACATACCCCCGCCAGTCTGTTGCAATTGGTAAGCGCTGGGGGGAAGTTGTAACAAGGCGTAATTGGCAAGCAAACAAAGCAGTTACGCCATCTTTACATTCAAGACAAGATGCGGGTTTTGTACTGGGTATAGTATTTGGAACTGATTCACCCCATCTACAAGCCACAGGAAAGATATGAAAACCCACCACCTCGCATGGGCCTTTTTGGGCCTGGGTTCCGCTGTGACCGCTTTTGCAGCAGACCCGGTCACCGATGCCATGACATCTGCCTACGCGCCCTACCGGGCTGCGCTGTACCGCACCAACAGCAAATCCCAAGCCGACTCCGAGGCAGCGATTGCGCAAGCCAAGCAATCGTGGAAAGTGGTGGCCGAGCAATTTGCCAAAGCCCCTCCCGCGCCCTACAACCGGGACGCTCACTTTGCAAAAACAGTGGCCGAAGTCGCCGCGGTCTATGAACTGGCAGAAACCGAGATCAAAGCCAATAAGCTGCCCGAAGCCCACAACACCCTGGAGAAGGCGCGCGACCTCATGGCAGATATTCGCCGTCGCAATGGCGTCGTCGTTTTCAGCGACCACATGAATGCCTACCACGCTGAAATGGAAGCCATTCTTGAGGAAGCGCCCAAACTTGCTAGCCAGTCGCAAGGCATGTTGCTAGTGATGGAACGCATGGGCAGTCTGCAATACCTGGCAAGGCAGCTGCGTGCAGAAGCCCCGGCCCATCTGCTGTCCGATTCCGGCTTTGTCTCCGCCCTTCAGTCGCTGGAAAAATCTCTGGCAGCCCTGCGGGAGACGGTCCTCGCCCAAGATGCTGCAAAGTTCAAGGAACTGCTACCGAAGATCAAGGGGCCCTACAGCCAGTTGTTCCTGAAGTTCGGCTAAGCCCTACTTCGCGCCCAGACCCATAGACCGCGAAATCACTTCTTTCATGATTTCGTTGGTTCCGCCATAGATACGCTGCACCCGCGCATCGGCGTAAGCGCGTGTGATGGGGTATTCCCACATATAGCCGTAGCCACCAAAAAGCTGCACGCATTCGTCCATCACTTTGCACTGCAAATCGCTGCACCAGTACTTGGCCATGCTGGCGGTCGCGGTATCGAGTTTGTCCGCACAAACCAGCTCACAGCACTTGTCCACAAACACGCGGGCCACCTGCACTTCGGTTTGCAGTTCGGCCAGGGTGTAGCGCGTGTTCTGGAATGATGCCACCGGCTGACCAAAGACCTTGCGATCCTTCACGTAGTCCGCGGTCCAGTCGATAGCGGCCTGCGCCGCAGCCACAGCAGAAATGGCAATCTGCAGACGCTCCCATGGCAGCTGCTCCATCAGGCAGATAAAACCCTTGTTCTCTTGCGCCTTGCCGCCCAGCAGGTTTTCCGCAGGAATGTGCACGTTGTCAAAAAACAGTTCTGAGGTATCTTGCGCCTTCATGCCCATTTTCTTCAGCCGCTTGCCTACTGAGAAGCCCGGCATGCCGCGTTCCACCAGCATCAAGCTGGTGCCCTTGCCTCCTGCTGCGGGGTTGGTTTTGGCGACCACAATCACCAGGTCTGCATGCCAACCGTTGGTGATAAAGGTCTTGCTGCCGTTGAGCAGATAACTACCGTCGGCTTCGCTACCGGAGGGGCCTGCTTGCCATATAGCAGTGGTTTTGATGCCCTGCAGATCGGAGCCTGCTGCAGGCTCGCTCATGGCGATGGCACCTATCATTTCTCCGCTGGCTAGTTTGGGTAAATACCTGGCTTTTTGCTCGGGTGTGCCGTAATGCAGGATGTAGGGCGCGACGATTTCGCTGTGCAAGCTGAACCCAATACCGGTCACCCCGGCGCGCGCCACTTCCTCAAACTGGATCACGGAATACAGCTTGTCGGCATCGGAGCCACCATATTCCTCGGGCATGGACATGCACAAAAAGCCGTTGTCGCCCGCCTTGTTCCAGACCTCTCTGGCCACAAACCCCTGCTCTTCCCATTCTTCGTGGAAAGGTGCAATTTCCTTGTCCACGAACTTGCGAAAACTGTCGCGAAAAGATTCGTGGTCTGGGGTAAACAGGGTTCGTTCAATCATGGAGATGCCTTGGGACTATTTATAAAAAGCATTTGCTTGGTAAAAATAATATACTCTATTCCAAGCAAACCCGTGCACAAGCGGTTTGTGCCAATTCCAACGGAGAATCCCCCATGACAGAAGCATTTGTGTTTGATGCCATTCGCACGCCCCGTGGCAAAGGCAAGAAAGACGGCAGCCTTTACGAAGTGAAGCCAGTGAACCTGCTGGCGGGGCTGCTCACCGACCTGCAGCAGCGCCACCAGTTCGACACAGCCCGCGTGGATGACGTAGTGATGGGCGTTGTGTCTCCCATCGGCGACCAGGGTTCGGTCATCCCAAAAGTCGCGGCGCTCAAGGCGGGTTGGGACTTTCAGGCGGCGGGCGTGCAGATCAACCGCTTTTGTGCTTCCGGGCTAGAAGCAGTGAATATGGCGGCGCAAAAGGTGCGTTCGGGCTGGGAAGACCTGGTAGTGGCCGGTGGCGTGGAAAGCATGAGCCGAGTGCCCATTGGCTCTGACGGTGGCGCATGGGCTATGGACCCGGAAACCAATTCGCAAACGGCTTTTGTGCCCCAGGGGATAGGCGCAGACCTGATCGCCACGCTGGAGGGCTTTTCCCGTGCAGATGTGGATGCCTTTGCGCTGGAATCGCAAAAGCGAGCTACAGCGGCGCAGGTCGCAGGCTACTTTGACCGCTCGGTCATGCCGGTCAAAGACAGCCTGGGCCAGACCATTCTGGCCCAGGACGAATTCATCAAGCCCAACACCACCCTCGAAGGTCTGGCAGGACTGAAGCCTGCGTTTGAGCAAATGGGCGCCATGGGCTTTGACCAGGTGGCTCTCACCCGTTACCCGCAGGTGGAGCGCATATTTCATGTGCACCACGCAGGCAACTCGTCGGGCATTGTGGACGGCGCAGCGGCCGTGCTCATTGGCAGTGAAGCAGCAGCCAAGGAGCACAAACTCACGCCACGCGCACGCATTGTGGCCACTGCCCTCTCCGGAGCGGACCCCACCATCATGCTCACCGGCCCCATGCCTGCGGCCCGCAAGGCTTTGGCCAAGGCGGGTTTGGCGATCAACGACATCGATTTATTTGAAGTGAACGAGGCCTTTGCTGCGGTGGTTATGCGCTTCATGAAAGAAATGAAAGTGCCGCACGACAAGGTCAACGTGAATGGCGGCGCCATTGCCATGGGCCACCCTCTGGGCGCTACCGGCGCCATGATTTTGGGAACGCTGATTGATGAGTTACACCGTCGCAAGCTGCGCTACGGACTGGCCACCTTGTGCGTAGGTGGCGGCATGGGTATTGCCACCATCGTCGAGAGAATTTAAGACAAATTGACCTCTAACGCACGTATCCATTGCACAAGCAGCTCTCAATTCAATAGCATAATTTTTCTGAATTCACCATGAAAACCATTCACTACGCACTGCAAGACGGCATTGCCACCATCACCTTCGATGAGCCCGACTCACCCGTCAACACCATGTGCCTGCAATGG
>CAJBMJ010000304.1 GCA_903954045.1 uncultured beta proteobacterium
AGACCGCCAGGTTCATCATGTCTTCGTCGGTGGTTCCGGGGTGGGCCGCAATGAAGTAAGGAACCAGGAACTGCTTCTTTCCGACTTCGGCACTGAACTTCTCAAACAAGCTTTTGAACTTGTCGTAGGAACCAATGCCCGGCTTCATCATTTTGGACAAAGGCCCGCTCTCGGTGTGCTCGGGAGCGATCTTCAGATAGCCACCCACATGGTGCTGAACCAGCTCTTTGACATATTCCGGGCTCTTGACGGCCAAGTCATACCGCAAGCCTGAACCGATCAATATCTTCTTGATGCCTTTAAGCGCCCTGCCCCGCCGGTACATCTTGATCAGTGGCCCATGGTCGGTGGTCAAGTTCTGGCAAATTCCGGGGTAAACACAACTCGGCTTGCGACACGCAGCTTCTATTTCTGGGCTGCGGCAACCCAATCTGTACATGTTGGCAGTGGGGCCACCCAAATCGGAAATGGTTCCAGTGAAGCCCTTGACCTTGTCTCGTATGTCTTCAATTTCCTTGATCACCGAGTCTTCCGATCGACTCTGAATGATGCGCCCTTCGTGCTCGGTGATACTGCAAAAGGTGCATCCACCAAAACAACCGCGCATGATGTTGACGGAAAACCGGATCATTTCCCAAGCCGGAATTTTGGTCGCTCCATCATGACTGCCATGTTCATCGGCGTAGCTGGGGTGGGGGCTACGCGCATAGGGCAAATCAAATACCAGGTCCATCTCGGCCGTGGTCAGTGGTATAGGCGGCGGGTTGATCCATACATCCCGAGCCGTTGCGCCCTCGCCATGGGTCTGTACCAGAGCGCGGGCGTTGCCGGGGTTGGTTTCAAGATGCAGCACCCGGCTCGCGTGGGCATACAGGATGGGGTCGCTTTTGACCTGCTCGTAACTTGGAAGTCGAATGACGGAACGGTCGCGCGGCGGTACACGCAGCTTACCGCTGCCCCTAGGCAGGGCAGCATTGGGCACAAACGTCAGTGGGCGAATGGAGGCATTGACTGCAGGTTTCCCGTCGGCCAATTTGGTGTCAAACTGGACTCCAGCCTTTGTATCTACTGCACTAGCAGCTACTGAATTTGTAGCGCCTGTCAGCTCGGCGGCCTGCGCTACGGCCTTGGCCTCGTCTTCCTTGGCACACGTTGCCCCCTGCTCTGCCGCCTGTTCGCTGGTGGTCATGTAAGGGTTGACGTGCGCTTCCACCCGACCGGGCTCGTCCACGCTGCGCGAGTCAATTTCGAACCAGCCTTCTGGCGACTCGCGCCGGAAAAACGCCGTTCCCCGCACATCGGTGATTTGCTCCACCGGCTCTTTGGCAGCCAGGCGGTGGGCAATTTCGACAATCGCGCGCTCGGCGTTGCCATACAGCAGCAGGTCACATTTGGAGTCAACAACAATGCTGCGTCGCACCTTGTCACTCCAGTAGTCATAGTGGGCAATGCGGCGCAGACTGCCTTCGATGCCCCCCAGAATGATTGGCACGTCTTTATAGGCTTCGCGGCAACGCTGGCTGTAAACGATGGCGGCACGGTCGGGCCGCTTGCCGCCTACGTCTCCGGGAGTATAGGCATCGTCGGTACGGATTTTTCTGTCAGCCGTGTAGCGGTTGATCATGGAATCCATGTTGCCCGCAGTCACACCCCAGAATAAATTGGGCTTGCCCAACACTTTGAAGGGCTCGGCACTTTGCCAGTCGGGCTGGGCAATGATGCCCACCCGAAAACCCTGTGCCTCCAGCATGCGCCCAATCACGGCCATGCCAAAGCTGGGATGGTCGACATAGGCATCCCCCGTCACCAAAATCACATCACAACTGTCCCAGCCGAGTTTGTCCATTTCAGCGCGGTTCATCGGCAGAAACGGCGCCACCCCGAAACGCGCGGCCCAGAACTTGCGGTAGCTGTTCAGGGGCTTCGCGGCACGGTGGAAAAATGAGACGTCTGGGGCATTCATGGGGTGCGCGAGTGTAAGGTCTGGCACTTATCGGGGTAGACCATGAGGTTACTGGTGCCTTGTTGGCCCAATTCCAGAATTCGCATGACCTCAAGCACTTCAGTCGCTTTCACCGGCAGACTGGAGCCAGGCTTACCGGACAAAAATTCCTGCAAACCAGCATAGAACCTCGAATAGTCCCCTGCAACGTTTGGCCCTTCGCAGGTTTGAATCCATTTCCCTCTGTAAATGGTCAGAGTTCCGGGCTGGGGATCTACCCCCCACCCACTGTCTCCCAACTTTGGCCTGGCCCCTGCCTTGAGCGCCTCTTCCTGGACATCAAAGCCGTATTTCACCAAGGAACCTTGGGTGCCATGCAACACAAATCTGGGGCCAGCAGCGGGAACCAGGGCACTGGCATGCAGAATCACCCGCAGGCCCGGATGGCTGGAAGCGTATCGCAACTGGGCATGAAAATAGTCGTTCACTTGAGCGCCATCGCGCTGCTGGGCCAAGTCCAGGCTGATGTCGTCCGGCATGCCGAATAATTGCAAACACTGGTCTACCAAATGGGGCCCGAGGTCGAACCACAATCCCGAGCCCGGTAAATCCTTCTCGCGCCAGCGGTTCGGCACTTCGGGCCGGTAACGGTCAAAATGGGACTCAAAATGCACGATCCGGCCCAAAACTCCGCTCTCCAACACCTCTTTCAATGACAAGAAGTCCGCATCCCAGCGTCGGTTCTGGAACACGGTCAGTACCTTGCCCTGAATTTCCGCCAGGCTAAGCAGGTCCTGCGTTTCGGCCAATGTCACGGTGCAGGGTTTATCGACAACAACATGTTTTCCTGCCAACAATGCCTGCCTTGCCAGAGGATGGTGACTCTCGTTCGACGTAGCAATAACGACCAGATCAACGTCTGTACGATGAAATACATCTTGGGGCGTGGGTACCACAAGGGTTTGTGGCCAATCTCTTCTCACCTGCTCCAGCTTGCTGGAACATACGACTGCCAATAGCAGGCCCGGCACGCCACTAATCAAGGGGGCATGAAATATGCGTCCTGCATTGCCATAGCCGATGAGCGCCACGCGAATAGGTTTCATGCTGCAATCATCGCCTGAAATCGACCTAGGGCGCCCAGAGGAATGGTACAAACCTGAAGACAGCTATTTCCATCCAGAAAAATGGGACGATCTTAGCCCGTAGAATCATTTTTTTGCTTTTCAACGCCTTTGGTCGAAGCCAAAGCTCTTAAGGACTGTATTCATGAAAAAATTGCTTCTTGCAGTGGCTTCTATTGCCGCTCTAACCGCTTGTGGAAAGAAGGACGAGCCCGCTCCAGCAGCGGCTCCGGTCGCACCTGCTGCGTCTGCTCCGGCACCAGCACCCGAAGTTGCGGCCCTGAAAGTGGCGATCGACCCCACCTACGAGCCCTTCACCTTCAAAACGCCAGACGGCAAACCCACCGGATTTGACGTGGACATTGCCAACGCACTGTGCGAGCAGATCAAGCGCAAATGCGATTTTGTGGAGCAGGTGTGGGACGGCATGATCCCCGGACTGAATGCCAAAAAATACGACGTCATCATCAGTTCCATGTCCATCACGGACGAGCGCATGAAGGAAGTGGACTTTACCGACAAGTACTACAACACGCCCAGCCGCATAGTGCTGAAAAAGACCGTCAAGTTCACCGACGCAGCTTCCATCAAAGGCAAGAAGATCGGCGTGCTCAAAGGATCTACCCAGGAGAAATACGCCATGGGCGACCTCAAGCCTGCCGGTGTGGTGGTGAATTCCTACGAAGCCCAGGACCAGGTGTATCTGGATATCAAATCCGGCCGTCTGGACGGAACGGTGGCTGACTTTATGGAAGTCACTGGCGGCTTCCTTTCCAAACCCGAAGGCGCCAACTACCAGTTGGTTGGCCCGGACCTCAAGATGCCCCAGTACTTTGGCTATGGCGCTGGCATTGCGCTGCGCAAGGGCGAAGACAAACTCAAGGGTGAGTTGAACGAGGCAATCAAAGCCATCCGTGCCAATGGCACCTACAAAACCCTCAACGACAAGTACTTCGCCAAGTACAACATCGACGTCTACGGCGAATAACGCGCCATGAATGCCTACTACGGTGCCATCCTGCAAGGGGCTGTGCTGACGGTAGGCGTTTCATTGTGTGCATTGGCGGTTTCCATTGTTTTGGGACTGATGGGAGCCGCAGCCAAGTTGTCTGGCAGACCCGTGTGGGTAGCGCTGGCCACGGTCTACACCACCACGATCCGTGGCATTCCCGAACTGGTTGTCATGCTGCTGGTCTTTTACGGCGGCACCATCGGCCTCAACCATTTGCTGGAAGCGCTTGGCAGCAAAGCCACCGTGGATATCAACCCGTTTCTGGCGGGGGTTCTGACCATTGGGTTCATTTATGGCGCCTACATGACCGAAACCTTCCGGGGCGCGATCATGGCCATACCCAAAGGCCAAATGGAGGCGGCCTGGGCCTTTGGCATGGGGCGCACCCAGACTTTTCTGCGCATAACGGCGCCGCAAATGGTGCGCTATGCCCTGCCTGGCTTTACCAACAACTGGCTGGTGCTGATAAAAGCCACCGCCCTGGTGAGCCTAATTGGTCTCAAAGAAATGACGTATTTGGCCAAGCAAGCCAGCGCCGCCACACGCTCCCCTTTTGCTTTCTTTCTCTTTACTGCAGCGCTTTTTCTGGTCTACACGTCTGTCTCACTCTTTGCGCTTCGCAAACTCAATGCCAGGTACAGCCTCGGCACCAAGCGGGGTGAGCTGTGAAGTGGCATGTCATTTTCGAGCCCCAAAACCTGGAGCTGTTTGCAACCGGCATTGTCACCACGCTAAGCCTGCTTTTTTCATCTTTGGCGGTGGGAGCGGGCCTCGCTTTGGTATTTGCCCTGGCGCTGACCGGCCCCTGGGCTCCCTTGCGCTGGGTTGTTTCGGCCTATACCTACGTCATCCGTGGAACGCCCCTGTTGATTCAGGTTTACATGATTTACTACGGCCTGGGTCAACTGGAATGGATTCAGGCCCGCTGGGACGAGGTCTGGCCCTGGACGCATTTCAAGGAACCATTTTTTTGCGCGCTACTTGCCTTCGCCTTGAATACGGCTGGCTACACCGCCGAAATGCTGGCAGGTGCCATACGGGAAACCTCTGCGGGGGAAATTGAGGCCGCTCAGGCCTACGGCATGAGCCGAACCCAAGTAATGGGGCGCATAGTTTTGCCCAGCGCACTGCGGCGCACCCTGCCCGCCTACAGCAATGAAGTGGTCATGATGCTGCAAAGCACCAGCCTGGCTAGCGCAGTGCCAAGCATGTTGGACGTCACTGCTGCTGCGAGTCGAATTTATTCGGATTATTACCTTCCTTTCGAGGCCTACCTTGCAGCAGCTGCTATCTATTTAGTAGCTTCTTTTTGCCTGATTGGCTTCTTCCGGTTCAGCGAAAAACACCTACTGGCCTATCTGGCACCCAGGAAAAATTGATGCAACGCATAGACCACCCCCTGCTTTCGCCCAGTTTGGGAAGCCAAAAAACAGTGAGCAGTTTTCACTTTGGCACGGCGGGTGCGCGGCCCAAGATTTACATTCAGGCGAGTTTGCATGCCGAAGAGTTGCCTGGCATGCTGGTGGCGCACCACCTTCGCGCCATGCTGGACGTAGCAGACGGCGCTGGACTCATTCAGGGGGAAATCATTCTCGTGCCGGTTGCCAACCCCATTGGGCTGGCACAACGACTCGACCATAAGCCCATGGGCAGGTTCGAACTGGATACCTCTGAGAACTTCAACCGTCACTACCCCAAGTTCTCAGACGCAATTTTTGAGGCGGTCAAAGGCAAACTCCATGGCGATGCCCAGGCCAATGTCCAGCAGATACGGCAAGCCATGGGCGAACACCTTCGCGGGTGGCAACCATCCACCGAATTGCAGAGCCTGCGGCGTGCCCTTCTCTCCTTGAGCTTTGACGCCGATTTCATGTTGGACCTGCATTGCGATTGCGAAGGCGTATTGCATTTCTATACCGAAGAAACCTGCTGGCCCCAGCTTTCGCCATTGGCGCATTTGCTGGGTAGCCGCGCAATTCTGCTGGCCCGCAATTCCGGTAGCGGGCCCATCGATGAGTCTCTCTCTGGAGTTTGGTGGCAATTGGCCGAATCGCTAGCGAAAGTGGGTATTCAGGTCCCCATCCCTCAGGGGTGTTGCAGCACCACCATTGAGTTGCGGGGTGAACTTGATGTCCGCCACGAGTTGGCAAAGCCCGATGCACAAGCCATTTACGCATTTTTACAGCACTGCAAAGCCATTCGGTGTGATTCGCCGCCAGTCATTCCGGCCGCCCTATGTGAGGCAACGCCGCTGGCAGGCTCTGAAACCTTGCACGCGACAAGCCCTGGCGTTGTCGTATTTGCGGCGGACCTTGGCCAGACGCTTGCCAAAGGTGACCTGGTAGCAGAAATCATTGACCCTGTGGCCGGGACGACAAGCCAGGTCATTTCCGGAGTGAGCGGCGTGTTCTATGCCCGCATTCGCGATCGCTACATCACTGCTGGCGGCGAAATAGGGAAAATCGCCGGATCGACTCCATTCAGGACTGGAGAATTGCTCGGTGCATAAGACGCTCAAACTTCAGGTGGAAAACATCCACAAGCGCTTTGGCTCCAATGAAGTGCTCAAGGGGGTATCGCTCTCTGCCCATGCGGGTGACGTGATCAGCATCATTGGAAGCTCAGGCTCTGGCAAAAGCACTTTCCTGCGTTGCATCAACTTGTTGGAAAAGCCGCATGAAGGCAGTATTCAGGTGGCGGGAGAGCAACTCAGATTGGTGCCCGGCAAAAACGGAGAACTTCAGGCAGCAGATGCCCAGCAACTGGCCCGGCTTCGTACCAAGTTAGCCATGGTGTTTCAGCATTTCAATCTGTGGGCGCACATGACCGTGCTGCAAAACATCATCGAAGCGCCGGTGAATGTCATGGGCGTAGCACGCGAGCAGGCCATTCAAACGGCACGCAAATACCTGACCAAGGTGGGACTGGAAGGCAAAGAAGATGCCTACCCCGCCCACCTGAGCGGTGGTCAACAGCAAAGGGTGGCCATTGCACGGGCACTTGCTATCGAGCCAGAGGTCATGTTGTTTGACGAGCCCACCAGTGCGCTGGACCCGGAACTGGTCACCGAAGTCCTCAAAGTCATGAAAAATCTGGCGCTGGAAGGCCGCACCATGGTGGTGGTGACTCATGAAATGGGATTTGCCAGGGAGGTGTCCAATCACCTGCTCTTTCTTCACCAGGGTCTGGTGGAAGAAGAAGGCAAACCAGCCGAAGTTCTTGCCAACCCGAAAAGCGAGCGCCTTGCCCAGTTTTTGTCTGGAAGTTTGAAGTAGTTTTTGTCCCTAGCCCTTGTCTGATGTGCGTAAACCGCTATGTTTAGGATAGCAAACCAGTGCTGAATTTCCTTCCCACGCCTTTGGTCTTTGCTTTGGCCACTTTGCTGATGGTGCTCAACATCCTGTTCTGGGTGCCCATTCTTCTGGTCTTTGCCTCGCTGAAACTCGTACTGCCGTTCAAGCCGGTGCGACTATTCATAGACCCGATACTGCTTTTTATTGCTGAATCCTGGATCGCTTGCAACAGCGGCTGGATGGGGCTGACGCAAAAGACTGTGTGGGATGTTCAGGGTATTGAAGGACTCGACGCCGCAAGCTGGTACCTTGTCAATTGCAACCACCAGTCCTGGGTGGACATTCTGGTGCTGCAACACCTACTCAACCGCCGCATTCCCCTGCTCAAGTTTTTTATCAAGCAGCAGTTGATCTGGGTTCCAGTGATGGGGCTGGCGTGGTGGGCTCTGGAATTCCCCTTTATGCGTCGTCACAGCGAAGATTATTTGCGCAAGCACCCGGAGATGCGGGGCAAGGACCAGGAAACCACACGCAAAGCCTGCGAGAAATTTGCCCTGATCCCCACCAGTGTGATGAGCTTTCTGGAGGGCACTCGCTTCACAACCGAAAAACACGCGAAACAGCAGTCACCCTACCGGCACTTACTCAAACCCAAGGCCGGTGGAATGGCTATGGCGCTCAACGCCATGGGTGACAAATTTCAGGCCATTCTGGATGTCACCATCGTGTACCCCGAGGGAGCTCCCACGTTTACCCATTTCTTGGCGGGCCGCATGAATCGCGTCGTTGTTCGGGTTCGTGCCCTGCCGATTCCGGCACATTTGCAACAAGGCGACTACGCGGGAGATGCCATTTTCCGCGCCGAATTTTCACAATGGGTACAGCAACTGTGGCGCGACAAGGACGCACAGATCTCGGACTTGTTGCTGGCGTCCGCCTTGCCACAAAGGCCATAAGCCCGAGCTCGGCACCACCAGCAGCAATCCATGGCATTTCTGCGGCAGCCTGCGCTCCAGATCCTGATCTGCCTTGTGCTTTATGGCGCACTGGTCTGGTGGGGTGGTGCCTTCGTGGCGACCATCACATCGCCGGGACTAGCGGCAGTACTGGCGGTCCCCATCATCAATTTGATGCGTGATTTGCGCCTGGTTTCAAGCGGGCGCGCGTGGAAAGATGTACAAGGCAAGCACTATGCCTACCACGGACAAGCAGTTCATGTGATGGAAGACGATGACCATTGCCGTTGGGTGCGGATGGCCGATGTGCGAAAGATTGTGGGAGTTACGGCCACCGACCGCCCTATGGCGCACACCTACAAAAATGCCTGGACGCTCGTGGGCCGCAAATCAGTCCCTTACATCCGCGAAGATGCTTTGGTAGCCCACCTCACCAAAGAAAACAAGCACGTGGCCTTGAGACTGGGCCACTGGGTCCAAAGAGAAATAGCCTTCCCGGGCGAACGCATACGCAAACGCCTGGGAATCTACATGCAGCCCTTCCAAAGCAAGGGTGGCTGATCCAATTTGTGTCGGGAAGTCACCGAATGCTCCATTCCACACTTTCCCGGATATAGGCGTTACTGTAGGAAGACGACATGCCCGTGGCGCTGGCGGCCCAGACCCAACTTCCATCCCGCTTCAATACCACTTTGTGCGCTGCAGCCTGTCCAAACCCGTACCCTGAACTTACGTCGGTTGCCAAATTGGGATCCACGGGAATCCAGCGCCCGTCCAAAAACACTTCAGCTGCATGGTGGTTAGGCTGACTGGTAACCAACTCGGAGTCAAAATTGAACTCAGAGCTCAATCTCGCCGGATACCCCATCGCGCGGGATATGGCAGCAAACAGCGACGCATATTCTGTGCAGTCACCATAGCCATATCGAATCGCGAACAAGGCGCCCTTGTTCGATATGTTGCGGTAATCCAGTATCTGCTGCGGATAGTTGAACGCGGCAATCAAGCGCTGTTCCGCGTTGCCATGGGCGCTGAATATCTGCTGCGCTACGCTGGTTATTTCGGGCGCTCCGGATTCCACGTAGGTAGTGGCACGCAAAAAATTGGCGTTGCCCAAAGTCGACTCGTTGCCCCTGTCTCGTCTGTAATTGAACGGGGTCAGTCTGATTTTGAAATACACCTCATGCTCAGCCACTGAAGCCCGGCGCATGTCAAACACGGCATTGGCATAGCGATCCACCTGGTTGGGATGATTTAGGAACTGGACGTCACCTGTGTAGGTGGATGTGATACCCAGCACCTGCTGCTGATGAGGAATATCCACCGGCACTGTCAGTCGAAAAACATACCCGGAAATATCCTGATCACCGTTGTTTTCCAAGCGAATCGTGGCGGTGAGCAATACATCGCGCGATCCATCCGGATAGGTCTGGCCATGGATTACTCCAACACCCAGACAGACCAGCAATGCAAAAAATAATCGCAAATACAGTTTCATTTTGAATGCGTCGGCCATCTGATGCTGCTCGACCGCGAGCCACATCATCCCACAAAGCATCCCTGCCGACCACAAAGGCAGGCAGGGATTGACGCTGCGCCTATGGATGATCGGCTGTGGTCAAGCGAATGAGTCCGACATCAGCGACTTGAACCAGGTACCCATTTCATCAAAGTTATCCTTGCTCCATCCAGCCGAAGCCCCAAAAGCGGCGGGAACCACTTTCATGGTCGCTGAAGTGGCATCAAACTGGTAGCCAGCCGACAAC
>CAJBMJ010000305.1 GCA_903954045.1 uncultured beta proteobacterium
AATGATCGAGTCCCCGTTGCTCAGCGCTTCCAACAGTGGCTCCAGCGGGTCCTCGGTGGAGTTGCGTTCGCGCGAGACGTAAATCACGTTGAACACGGCGCTGGTGAGCCATTGGCGAAACGGTGTCTTGGTCCAGTAATCGCGTGCAGCAATGGCGCGGGTGACGCTGCGAAGTTCTTTGGGAAGCGCTGCCCAGATCATGACCAGGTCGGCATGACTCTGGTGATTGGCAAAGTAAATGCGCTGCTCGGCTTTGGGCGGGCAACCATGCCAGCGAGCCTGCGAACCCGTCAGTACGCGGATCAGGCCCAGCAGAAACAACCCCATCATTTTGGCAAGCATGGCTGGGATGATACAGAGGGAATATTTCAGCCCGGATAGCTATTCACCCAAGTGCCGCCTGATACGCACGGCCGCCAACTCGAAGGTGGCGCGCAGTTCGGAAGCGAGTTGGCGATACAGTGGTCCATCCCCGGCACTGGCGGCCCCATTCAGGTTGTGACACAACTCTCCAAGTGCCATGGCCCCCACGCTGCGGGCTCCGGATTTGAGTGCGTGCGCCATGCTGCTGAGAGTTTTCTCCTGCCCGGATTTGGCGGCAAGCTCCAGTTGTTCTATTTGCTGCTCTGTGCTAACCAAAAACTTGTGCAGAAGTCGCTGGTGCACGGTCGGTCGGTCTCCTACCAGTTGACGCAAGGTAGCCGGGTTCCAGACCGGCAGAGCTTCTTCTGGAGGAAACCATTTCTCCAGTTTGACAGCCAGGTCTTTGGTCAACAGGGGTTTGGAAAGATAGTCGTCCATGCCATGGTCAATGCAGCGCTGTGTCTCGCCCTTCATCGCATTGGCAGTAACGGCAATGATGGGAAGGTGGGTGCCAGCGGCCTCGGTTTCCCGTATGGTTTCCGTCAATGCATAACCGTCCATACCAGGCATTTGGCAGTCGGTCAGCAAAAGCACATAACGCTGCGGGTTGGCTTGCCACATTTGCAAAGCCTCCATGCCGTCACGCGCCACATCGCAGGCGTAGCCCAATAGCTGCAATTGCTCCTGGATGACTTCCCGATTGGTTTCATTGTCCTCTGCCAGCAGAATCAGGCGACTGTCTTGCACCGGGATTTCGGTGGGAGAAATGACGCCAACAGGCCCGCTGCGGGCCTGCCAGAGTTGTGTAGTCTCCTCGTGCAAGCCCGGACCACTCGGCAGAAGTGGAAGTTCCACGGTGAACTCCGATCCTTCTCCCAAGATGCTTTTGACCGATATCCGACCTCCCATCAGTTCAACCAGGCGTTGTGTGATGGTCAAGCCCAGACCGGTTCCGCCATAGCGGCGAGCGGTGCTTTCATCAGCTTGCGAAAAGGGTTGGAACAGCATGGCCAAAATGTCGGGGCCCATACCAATTCCGTTGTCAGACACGATGAGGCTCAGGCCAGGAGTGTTTTTGGCGTATGCACAGGGCTCCATGCGCAGGCGTACCCAGGCATCGCGGGAATCTGCATGGTTCCTGAACTTGATGGCATTGCCCAAAAGATTGAGCAGGATTTGCCGCAACCGGCTGGGATCGCCCAGGGCCCACTCGGGCAAATCTGGAGATATCTGCAACGTAACCTCCGCCTGGCGGGGGCCCGATTGCGTGGCCATGAGTTGGGTTACTCCCTCGGCCACTTCACGCAAGTGCATGGGAACCCGTTCCACCGCAAGTTTGCCGGCCTCGATTTTTGAGAAATCCAGAATATCGTTGACGATCTGAAGCAGGGCCATGGACGACTGATTCACTGTGCCCAGCAGATGTTGTTGCCGGGGTGACAGCTCGGTCTGCATCAGGACATCCACCATGCCAATGACGCCGTTCATGGGGGTGCGAATTTCGTGGCTCATATTGGCCAGAAATTCGGACTTGGCTCTGCTGGCGGCCTGCGCGGCCTGTTGAGCCTCCTTGAGCTCCACGACCAGTTGCTGCAAGGCCTTTTCCCGCAGCAATACATCGCGTTGTGCAGCATCTTTTTCCCTGACGGCCGACCGTATGGCTTCGACGGAGTCACCGATGGCGTCAATGGAATTGCCAATGGTTTGCAGTTCCTCAATGTTGGTATCTATCGCCGACTTGTGGCCTGCTTTTCTGCCAATGTCCAAAATCGCACTGTGGATCTGCGCCAGAGGGGTTACCAGTTTCCTGCGAATCAGAAACAGACCACTCAGAATGAAAATGACAATCGCGACAAATCCCGCCAGGAGTTTTTTCTGACTCAGGAGCACCAGCTCCTCTATGGCCTTGAGATCTTCGGACCCCAGATTCAGGGCTTCATTGGAGATGTCCAGCGACAGCACAGACAGTCGCAACGACAGCCTGCGCCAGTCGGACTGGGTGGCTTCATCGAAGCCTTTTTTTTGCACTTGATTGTCCAGAAAGGTTTGCGTTTCCTGGGCTAAAGAACGAATTCGCTGATCACTGATAAACCCAGGGGTATTCAGGATAATCTGGACCACGAAGGCTGATTTGCGTCGCTCTTCTGTGCTGTTGGCGAAAAGCACCCGCTCGCCATGCAGGCGCAATTCATCGAGATTTTTGGCCCACCGTTGCTGTGCCACAGTTTGAGAAAGCGTGTCGGTCTGCAGCGTACGCAGGTTTGACAGTAGCTCTTTCTGATCGTTTGTAAGCCAGAGCGTCACCACGACCAAAAGAAGGCAAATCGCCGCAGCCACTTGCGCAAATTTTGTGTTGGCGGAAATCGACTTGCGGACTTGTGGGGGCGTTTTCACTCAATGCAGCTGTTGGCGCTCGGGCTTCACTGCAGGCTGAAGGGGACGAACTGCAGATTGATGCGGTTGAAACGGCCATCGCGCTTGACTTGATCGATGGCCGCATTGACCCGTTCCGCCAATTCCGGCTGTTTGGGGTTGACCACCATATGTAGCGTGCCGTTCATCGGAGGGTCGGAAATAACGGTTGATTGAAGTTTTAAAGACCGGAGCGATTTTTCCTGGATCATGGACAGGCCGCTCAACATCGGCAGAACGGCCGCATCTGCGCCTAAAGCGGCAAGAAGGGACGTCATTTCCATCTGGTTGGAGACTGGCACGTGCTTCCAGCCCTTGCTTTGCACATAAGCCGCCTGGGCAGATCCCCGGATAACTGCCACCGTATTTCTGCTATCACCCATTGCCACAGAGGGTCTTGCCAGCCAGACACTAAAGGAGCGAAAGTACTCCTTGGAGAACAAAACCCGCATGCGCCGCTCTGCGTTGGGCAAAAAGCCGACAACCGCGAAATCCACCTGGTCTGTTGCTGCCGCTTCGATGATCTGGTCGATGGGCATGGGGACCTGGGAGCAGCGAATTTTCATCGTTGCACAAAGCTCGTGGGCCATTTCCACATTAAAGCCGGTGAACTTGCCCGCTGCGTCAGTGTAGGAAAGCGGTGGGGAGTTGGAAATGAGGGCCACACGGTAAGTCTTTTCCTGAGCCACGCCGATATTGGCTGAGCACAGCAATATTCCCAGGAAGAGCCATTGCAACAGTGTTCGGGCTAGGTAAATTGGCTGATGCATGTTCTTGCTATTTTACTGGTCGACTTCATTGGCCGCTTTGTCTCTTTGACTACGTTTACCCTTCAGCGTCTTGCACTTCACCACCCAACCACGGCAACGCACACCACGCCACATCTGGCTGCCACTCTGCCACCCATTCAGGCATCTGTTCAGGCGGCATGGGCCGGGCAATGCCGTAGCCCTGGGCAAGCTCGCAGCCCAGTTGAAGCAGAGCCGTGCCGTGGGCTATCGTCTCCACTCCTTCGGCAATCACCTCGCGCTTAAAGGCTGCGGCCAGGCCAATGACACCTTTCAAAATAGCCAGGTCGTCTGGGTCATCGAGCATGTCGCGCACAAAGCTCTGGTCGATCTTGAGCAGCGCTACGCGCAGGCGTTTCAGGTAGGTGAGCGACGAGTAGCCGGTGCCAAAGTCATCCAGTGCAAAACTTACGCCCATCTTGGCGCAGTCTTCTATCACATGTGAAACCTGCGCCATGTCGGCCAGCGCGCTTGTCTCCAGCACTTCGAGCTCCAGGCTGTTCGGATTGACTTGGGGGTGACGTGCCAGAATGGTCTGCAAGCGCTCAACAAAGTTGGCTTGCTGCAACTGGCGTGCGCAGATGTTCACGCTGACTGGCAAATCCAGAGCGGCGGCGTGCCATGACTCAATCTGGGTCAGGGCAGTATCAATTACCCACTCACCTACTTCCACCGCCAGCGGGTGGTCTTCGATCGCGGGCAGAAACATGGCCGGGGCCAGTAGACCCTTCTCAGGGTGTCGCCAGCGGATCAGCGCCTCCGCGCCAATCACCACGCCGCTGTGCATATTGACTTTGGGCTGGTAGTGCAGCATAAACTCACCCCGCTCCAGCGCCAGTCGGATCCGCTCGACGTTTTCATGGTGGCTTCGCAAGCTAATGTCTTGCGCAGCATCAAAGACGTGGTAGCGGTTCTTCCCTGCCAGCTTAGCCTGGTACATGGCCTGGTCGGCCTGGCGCAACAGCTGGTCTGCATCAATTTCGTGGGCCTGGGGGTAGAAGGTGACGCCCAGGCTGGCCGAGACCTGCAGGCTTAGCTCGCCCACCAGCACCGGTTCGGCGGCAGCGGCCAGCAGGCGCTGCAGCAGCGGCTCGCTGGCCTGCGTGTTTTGCAGGTCGATCAGCACCGCCACAAATTCATCGCCACCGATGCGGGCCATGGTGTCTCCCTCGCGCAGTGCGTCTTTCATGCGCTGCGCCAGCGTGATCAGGACCCGGTCGCCAGTCTGGTGCCCGTGTCGGTCGTTGATGGCTTTGAAACCGTCCAGGTCAAGGTAGACCACGGCCAACTGTTGCTGCCTGCGCTGCTCCTGCGCCATTGCCTGTTGCAGCCGGTCTGACAGCAGCACGCGGTTGGGCAGATTGGTAAGGGCATCAAAGTGCGCGATATGTTCGAGCTGGCTTTGGTGTGCCTTAATGCTGGTGATGTCGGAGAACAGTGCGACGTACCGCAAGGTCTGACCTAGCGCGTCGCGCACGGCGCTGATGGTCAGCAGTTCGGCAAACACCTCACCGTTTTTGCGTCGGTTCCATACTTCGCCAGTCCAATGGCCCTGCGATTTCAACGCTGTCCACATAGTGGCATAGAACGCCTTGTCTTGGCGGCCTGACTGGAGTACGCGCGGGTTCTTTCCAAGAATTTCTTCACGGCTGTAGCCTGTAATGCGAGTGAAGGCTTCATTGACATCAATAATGTTGGCCCGTGCATCTGTGATGGCGATGCCCTCACGTGCATGGCGAAAAACGCTGGCTGAAAGGTGGAGCTCTTCGTGTGAAGCCTTGCTTTCAGTGATATCGCGCAAAGTAATCAGCACCGCGTCCTGACCTCCAAGCACAATCGGTTGGCCTTGCACCTCTGCATCAAACACGCTGCCGTCGAGGCGGATAAAGCGTTCCTCTTTCATGCCCGGCGCCACGCCTTCTTCGATAGCTCTTTTTACCCGCGACTCCACGACTTGATGAAAGTCCGGGTGAACAAATTGCAAAATGGGTTTGCCAACGAGGTCTTGCTCGGCTTTTGCGCCCAACATCGCAATACCGGCCGGGTTGATATGCAGCAGTTTTCCACCGCGATGTATCGCCACAGCGTCTGGAATCAACTCGACCACGCTGCGAAAGCGCGCCTCGCTTTCGCGCAAGTTCGTCAGCGCTAATCGATGTGCATCAATGGACTTTTCAATGGCGTGAATTTCACTGATCGTCGAATAACCAGGTGAATTTGCCTCCGTACTCATATCAAGGTGGTCGAGAACAAACTGGATCCGGCCTAATGGATGGACAAAGTTACGTCGAATCAAAAAGAGCGTGACGAGCATGGAACATGTCAGCAGACCGAGTGCTGCCAACAGCTTTTGCTGGTTTCGCAAAACAATTGCTTGCATTTCCTTGACATCAGCAGTCCCCAGGTTGAGACCCTCATAGGTAATCTCACCCGCGAGCAACGACAAGCGTTGCGTAAGTTGGAGCCACTCTGCACGGGCATCCGCGCCGAAATGCGGGTCCGTTTGGCTGAAGGTTAGAAAACGTTCGGTATCGTTGGCCACTACCGAAATTCTTGCATCGCTGACGAATGCAGGGTTGTTTACAACCAACTGAACTACCAGGAGCGCTTGTCGGCGCTCTTCCGGAGTGCCGGCAAAAAGCACTTTTTCTCCTTGCCGACGCAGCTCATCCAAGTTTCTGGCTATTTTTTGACGCGCAATGGCATGCGAAAGTGTCTCGGTCTGCAAGGTCTGCAAATCGTCCAGCAGCACGGTGTGGTCGCGCACGAGCCATGTCGCAATCAACACCACGAGCAAAACCAGTGCGGCGGCCAACTTCGAAAATTTCGAGTTGGCAGATTGAACTTTGCTGTAGTGGCCGATTGTTTTCACTGGGTGATCAAGGGATACCGCAGGTGCTACAGCAGACTGAAGGGAACGAATTTGGTATTGATGCGGTCAAAACGTCCGTCTCGCTTGATTTGGTCGATGGCATCATTGATGCGTTCGACCAGATCGGCTTGTTTAGGACTAATGACCATATGCAATGTGCCCGTGATGAGTGGCCCAGTGAGCACCGTAGACTTCAGCCCGAAAGCTTGCAACGGGTTTTCCTGCGCTAGCGACAACGCTCCCAGCATCGGCAGCACGGCGGCGTCGGCAATGCCGGAGACCAGGAAAGATGTGATCTCCGCATTTGTTGCACCCTCTACCGTTTTCCAACCCATGGCTTTTGCGTGACTGGCCTGCGCAGAGCCTTTAATGACAGCGACGCCGCTACGCGAACTTCCAACCGCAACCGACGGTTTTGCCATCCAGACGCTGAGCGACTGGAAATACTCTTTGGAGAACAAGACTTTCTTGCGCCGCTCAGGTGTTGCGATAAACCCCACCACCGCGAAGTCAAATTGGTCAGCGGCGGCCATATCTACAATTTTGTCGACCGTGAAGGACTGCTGCACGCAGCGAATCTTCATCGTGGCGCAAAGTTCGGTGGCAATCTCGACGTTGAATCCAGTGAACTTGCCAGTCTGGTCGGTATAGGACAAAGGAGGTGAGTGCGCAATCAATGCCACACGGTAGGCCTTTTCCTGCGCCGAAATTGGAAACCCACCCAAAAGCAGAATCGTTGCCAGAAACCAAAGAAACTGAGTTCGACCATTCAATTTCACGAGGCTCCCTTCAAGTCAAGATTACTGTAAGCCACAGTTGTCTGGGCCAGTATATGGCTCCGTTTGATAGTCATTGTGCCAGATGCAAATGCCCTCCAGGGTGACCACAGAGTCACTTGCGGGTGGATAAGATAAGCGGCCACTGATTATTGGGAGTTCTTCATGTTGAGAAAAAGTATGGTCCTGCTGACCTTCCTTGCGGGTACGGGCTTCGCGGCGGAGGATGTTCGTCAACTGGCCAAAATGCCACCGGCAGCTGAGGCCAATCTGCGTGAGGAAATGCGTGCCAACCTGCTGAACTTGAACGAGATCATCAGCCTGACGGTTGCCGGTAAGTTGAAGGAAGCCGGTGAACTGGCTGAAAAAGAGCTGGGCCAGACGGCGATGGGCAAGAACCGCGCCCTGCCAGTGAACGCCCGACCCGGCGCCAACATGCCGCCCGCGATGCACGAGCTCGGTCTGGAAGGTCACAAGATAGCCAGCGCGTTCGCTGCCATCGCCGCCACTGGCGACCGCGAAAAGACCCTGGCTGTGCTGCCCACGCTGAGCGGATCCTGCCTGGGCTGCCACCATTCGTATCGCATCCGCTAGTTTTGGCCAGCGAAAACCCGTACAGGCGATGGATTTACGGCATAGCAACGGGCGTTAAAGGCCCAAGCGTTGGACAAACTCACGGCAACTGTGCATCCCCCATGCGCCCGGTGATAACCCCCGCGCGGCCGGACAGATAGGCCGAGTTAGGCAGTTTTTCGAAATACTTGGGCCGCGGCAGCATGACTGCCAGCCGCGCAGCTTCGAAGGCATTGAGCTTGCTGGCAGGTTTTCGGAAGTAATGCTGGGCAGCGGCCTCGGCTCCAAAAACGCCTTCACCCCACTCCACGCTGTTGAGGTAAATCTCCAGAATCCGCCGCTTGCTCAGCAGTTGTTCCAGCAGCACCGTCAGCACAAATTCCTGCCCTTTGCGCAGCAGCGTGCGCTCACCCGACAAAAACAGATTTTTTGCCAGCTGCTGGGTGATGGTGGAGCCGCCCACCACTTTGGGTGGCTTGGTGCTTGGCGCGGCTGATTTGCGCTGTTCAGCGCGTTGTTCGGCCTGTGCGTTTTTGGCCCAGGCTTTTTCCAGAGCGTCCCAGTCCACGCCATCGTGGTTGCGGAAACTGTCGTCCTCGGAGGCAATCACGGCGCGCTTGAGCTGATCCGAAATTTGCGCGTAATCCACCCATTGCTGGCGCCAGCGCAAAGTTCCTTTCTCCTGTGTGATGCGCCAGGCTTCCGAGCGCTCAAATGCAGTGGACTGGGGCGCCACGACGGCCATCAACGCAATGCGTCCCACAAAATACAACTGCAGGGCTACAGCGGCCAGCAGGCACAGGGCGATCCAACGCAAAACGGCTTTCATGGAGGGGCAGAAAAATTGGTTTCCAGGGTCTCTTCACGGGTGAATTTGAATCTGGAGACCACCAGAATCTGGTCAGCGCGTTGCCGCATCGCCTGGTTGAAAGGGCCAAAGGGCCCTGCTGATTTTGCAATGGCGGCTGCACGCCGGTCCAAGTTCGGGTTGCCTGAGCTTTGCACCACCTCGGTGGCCAGCACCCGGCCATCGAAATTGACGGTCACGATCATCGTCAGTTCGCCATAGAGCTTCTTGCCGCCGGCAGTAGGAAAGTTTTCAGTGCCCTTGTCTTCAATAGCGCGGCGCAGGGTGTCGTAATAGATAGCCTCTACCGCCTCTTTGGTGGCCGGGCTGATGTAGCGTTTGCGGGGGCGGGCGTTCTCAGAATTGATGCGGCGTTCTATTTCAGCCAGAAGCTGGGTCAGCTGTTTGCGTTTTTCTTCACGCTCCTGCTGTTCGGGCTTGAGCGCAGAGTCGCCCTTGGTTGGGGGAGGCATGGTCGCCAGCATGTTTTTGACCTCGGCCAGCAGAAGCGTTTGCCGATCCTGCAGGGTTTGAAGCTGGCGCGCGCTGGCCTGCTCAGTCGCGTCACCGTTGTCAGCCGTAGGTGAGGGCGGCAGCGGTGTCGTGGCGCGTCCCTTGTCGGCATCTCCGCCACCCGCCAGCGAAGCCTGCGCGATGGCCTTGGCTTTTTCGGGCTTTTCGTCGCTGTGGGCATTGACCAGAATCACTTCCAGCGGCGTGTCCTCAAAAACCCGGTTAAAGGCTTCGGGGTCTACAAAACGGATGGTCAGCAACAAACCGTGCACCAAGACGGAGACGCCCAGTGCCCATTGGAGTGTGCTGACGGAACGCAGGTTCACGGCTCTGCTGTCGGACTGTTGCTGCCGGATTGCGGACTTTCGCTCACGTCCACTGCAATGGCGATGGGACCTGCTACCTCGTCCTCGTCAGTCTCCTCGGCTTCGTCTGCCGCTCCGTCGGCGGGCGCTGCAGGGGTGTCTAGGCGTTCGACCACCGTGCCATGGATGTCCAGCGTGATCAGATCAATCTCACCGAGCTTGACGCGCACTTTGGCGTTGCGGGGCAGGCCCTGTGCCCCCATTACCGGCAATACCAGTGGGACGTCGTCTGCGCGCACCATGTTCTCTTTGAACAATGTGGCAAGCACTTCGGTGATGGCGTTTTGCTGCAGGTAACGTAGCGTCCAGAAGCGCTCCATGGCACCCTGGTAGCCGTTGTAAGCGCTGTACGCTGTGTCGAAAGCGGAGATGATGCCAAACAGCTCTGCGTCTTTGGGCTTGAAAGGTGCGACCAGCGCTGCTGTTTTGCCGTGTTTGGCACAGGCCATGATTTGCCACTGGTTGACCAGATCGGTGTAGCGGCGCAAAGGAGACGTGCTCCAGGCGTAGCTTTTCACACCAATGCCGGCGTGCGGCAGCGCCTTGGTGCCCATGCGTACCTTCACACCCGGTGCCAGGCTGGCCTGGCTGCGGTAAATGCCAGGCACGCCCAGTTCGGCCATCCAGCTGCCCCAGGTGCTGTTGGCCAGAATCATGGCTTCGGCGACGATCAGGTCTAGCGGAGCGCCGCGCTGGCGCACGCTAATCTGCACGGTTTCGCTGCCTTCGGGCTCTTGGCCTTGGTTCTCAGCCAGCCGGAAGTTGTAGTCCGGTCGGTTAAAGGTCTCGGGTTTGCCGCGAACCACTTCACGCTTGCCCTTTAAATCCTTGGCCAGGCGATATAAAAATGATAGCTGCTCACGCAATTGTGGCAAGGGCGAGGGCTCATTTTCGTGGTTAAAAGTGGGGTCCAGCAGCCAGGGCTCGGTCACTACGGCATCCAACTGATCGTGGCGCAGGTTGTGGGCAATGGGTACGCGTTCGATCTTGGTCTCACTTCCGCGAATCTCCAGCGTCGCCTCGTCCAGCGTGACGTAAAGCGACATGGCCGGGCAATCGCGCCCGGCTTGCAGGGTGTAGGTCTGCACCACGTCATCGGGCAGCATGGTGACTTTGTAGCCTGGCATGTACACGGTAGATAGGCGCGCGCGGCCCAGCATGTCTATGGCGCTGCCCGGTTGCACCACCAGCCCGGGTGCTGCAATGTGAATACCCGCGATCACCGTGCCGCTGCCCAGGCCTTGCAATGAGAGCGCATCGTCAATCTCTGTGGTCTGGGAGTCGTCAATCGAGAAGGCTTGCACGGTGGCAATTGGCAACTCGTCTGCAATGGCTGGGGCGGTCAGGGCGGGGAAACCGGTGCCCTTGGGGAAATTTTCGAGCAAAAAGCGCTTCCAGTGGAACTGGTAGGGCGAGGCAAGGGCCCCGGCTTTTTGCAACAGTTCCAGCGGCGCGGTGTGGGTAGCTCGGCTGGCCTCGACCACGGCTTTGTATTCAGGCGCGTTCTTGTCGGGTTTGAACAGAATCTTGTAAAGCTGCTCCTTGATGGGCTCCGGACAGGTCCCATGGCCCAGAGCATCAGCCCACTGGTCGATTTGCTCGGCAACCAGGCGTTTTTTCTCTATGGCTGCAAGAGCCTGGGCAATGATGTCAGCGGGGGCCTTTTTGAAGCGCCCTTTGCCCGCACGGCGGAAATAGTGAGGGGCTTCAAACAGTTTGAACAGCATGCCCGCTTGCTCGGCCAGACTCGCATGGGCCGAGAAGTAGTCGCGCGCCAGATCGGCAAAACCAAACTCTTCCTCGGGCGCGAACTCGTAGGCCATCTCCAGCTCAATACCCTGAGCCTGATTTTGAGCAGACAGCATCAACTCTGCCGGTGAGGGCTTTTCGAACTTCAACAGGATGTTGACACCCTTGACCTTGACGCGCTTGCCGGAATCCAGCTCCACCTGTGCAGAGGACTCCGCCTCTGACAGCACCCGACCGGCCATGAATTTTCCGGCTTCTTCAAACAGTACAAACATGGGGGAATTGTCCCCGCAAATGCCCCAAGGGCGATAATCCCTGCCTGTCATGGATTCCCGCTTCAATCAGCCCCCACTCCTCAACCGTATTGCGCCCTGGTTTGCAGGGTTTGACGGTCCGCTGGCGTTTGCTGTTTTCATGCTGGCCTGCGCGGGCCTGCTCATCATGTATTCGTCAGGGTACGACCATGGAACCCGCTTTGAGGACCATGCCCGCAATATGCTCATTGCAGCCACCATCATGTTTGTGGTGGCCCAGGTTCCGCCGCAAAGGCTGATGGCTTTGGCGGTACCGCTGTATGTTCTGGGCGTTACTTTATTGATCGCAGTGGCCATCTTTGGCATCACCAAAAAGGGGGCCCGACGCTGGATAAATATCGGCGTGACCATTCAGCCCAGCGAAATTCTCAAGATCGCCATGCCGCTGATGCTGGCCTGGTGGTTCCAGAAGCGCGAAGGCCAGTTGCGCCCACTGGACTTTGTAGTGGCAGGTGCTCTGCTGCTGGTGCCGGTGGGGCTGATCATGAAACAGCCCGATCTGGGAACTTCTCTGCTGGTGCTGGCAGCTGGCCTGTCCATTATTTTCTTTGCGGGTGTGAGCTGGAAACTGGTAGTGCCCCCGGTCTTGCTGGGCGTGGTGGGTATTGCGCTGATCGTGGTGTTTGAGCCTTCTTTGTGCGCTGATGGAGTACGCTGGCCGGTGTTGCACGACTACCAGCAGCAACGCATCTGTACGCTGTTGGACCCCACGCGCGACCCGCTGGGCAAGGGTTTTCACATCATCCAGGGCATGATCGCCATTGGCGCGGGTGGAGTATTTGGCAAGGGTTTCATGCAAGGTACGCAAACCCACCTGGAGTTCATTCCCGAGCGCACCACCGATTTCATTTTTGCGGCCTATTCCGAAGAATTTGGCCTCTTGGGCAACATTCTTCTCATCTGCGCCTTCATCTTTTTGATTCTGCGCGGTCTTGCCATTGCGCTGGATGCTCCCACCCTGTTTTCTCGCCTGCTGGCCGGGGCGGTGACCATGATCTTTTTTACTTACGCCTTTGTGAACATGGGCATGGTCAGCGGCATCGTGCCGGTGGTGGGCGTGCCCTTGCCCTTTATCAGCTATGGCGGCACCGCCATGGTGACGCTGGGACTGGCGCTGGGTATTTTGATGTCGATTTCCAACTCCAAACGACTGGTGCAGTCGTGAGTGAAGGGTGAGCATCGCCGGGCCGTCCCAAGGTGCGAAGGCCTCCTTGGGGGGCGGCGCAGCACACGCAGTGGCAAGCGTGGGGGCCACATTCCCGGTATGCATCATCGGCGTGGGCAATATGGGGGGCGCGATGGCAGCGCGCCTGGGTACGCTGGGTTGGGCGCCCGCCATCCACGATCTGGACGCCGACAAGGTCCGAAAATTTTTGCCTTTTGGGGCTGTAGCGCCGGTAGATATTGCACAAGCCGCTTCCAAATCTGTAGCAACTATTGTGTGTGTGGTGGATGCCGTTCAGACTCGAGACGTGCTTTTCGGGCCGGACGGTATTGCAGCTGGTTTGCCTAAAGGGCATGTGGTGGTGCTGTGCCCTACGATTGCGCCGCAGGATGTGGAGGGCATCGCCAGTGAACTAGCGGTGATGGGCGTGGACACGGTGGATGCCCCCATGTCGGGCGGCCCCGCCCGAGCGCGCGACGGAAGTATGAGCCTGATGGTGGCCTGCCCTGACGAAGTGTTCGAACGCTGCCAGCCCCTACTGCAAGCCCTTTCCAGCAAGCTGTTTCGTATCAGCGAGCGCGTGGGCGACGGTGCCCGCACCAAGCTGGTCAACAACCTACTGGCGGGCATCAACCTGGTGGGCGCCGCCGAAGTGCTGGCGCTGGCCGACCGAATGGGACTGAACCTGAGCCGCACGCTGGATGTGATCGAGCAGTCCAGCGGCCAAAGCTGGATCGCCAGCGACCGCATGCGCCGCGCCATCTCCGGAGACCTGGAGCCGCGTGCCCACATGACGCTGCTAGCCAAAGACACGCGACTGGCGCTGGAGGCTGCTGCCGCGCTGGACTTTGAAGGGCCATTGGGGGCCCAAGCCAGCGCTACTTTTGCTGACGCAGTGCAGGCCGGGTTGGCAGAGCGGGATGACGGTGCTCTGCTGGGGTTTTTGGCCCAGAAAAATAGAAATCCGGTTGTCAGAGGCTCTAAGGGGCGTTAACGGTCAAGCCGCCAGCGGCAGCGGTGCCTGAAACCTGCCCAGCGCTGCGCCGGTTACGGTGATGTCTTCATCCAGCGATTCCCACCGCAGTGCAGAGCCGCCCAGGCGCAAAGTGACTTCGTCGAGTTGTTCGTCTGTTGCTTGCGCCAAACGATTGAACCGGTCAGCGGGAAATCCAATTTGGCGGCCATCCGTCAGTTCCATGAAGACGGTCCGCTTGACCACCCAAGCCCTGGTTGCCACAAACTCGAACTCATTTGAGGGACTTGCAGAATTCAAAACCGCCGCAGGCCCGAAACCCCTCGGTGCTCAAGTTTTAAGCACTTTACGGGTGCCAGGAAGGACACAGATCCGCTTTTATGCCTCACCTCAGAGTACATTTTCGCCTTGCTTTTGCCCACCCGCTGCTGCTGCTGACCAACGCCTTGCTCTTCAGTGCTATGGCGCAAGCCGCAGATGCGCAGGCGCGAAGACTGAAGTCAATAGTCAGCAAGCACGCTTTGCAAGCATTCCAACACTTCCTGCACGACTTCAATCGGGGCACGTTCCACCAGGCTGGCCTGGCGCGATGCCCAATCGAGGGATTTGATCTGGTGGGCATGTATTTGCCCGTCGGTTCGCAGGCCCAGGCCCATTAACGAAACCAAAAAACCTGCGCTTCGTGCTGGCTCTGCGGCCCCGCCCGAAATGGGGCATACCATGGCCAGCTTGAACCGTGCATTGAATTCCCTGGGGGACACCACCAGGCAAAAGTGATTGCCTTTCAATTCGCGGCCGCTGGCAGGGTCAAAAGCCAAGTGCAGAATGTCGCCGCGTTCAGGCGTCACAGTTCGCCTCCGGCGTTACCCAACTCATCCCAACCTTCCGCACGGCACAGGCCATCCGGCGTGGCTGCCAGCAAGCTGTTCAAGGACCGGCGTGGGCGCTGCGGTTTAATCTTGAGTTCATCCCCCACGATTTCCACCGCAAGACGTGAGCCTGCGTTTAAATGGTTTTGTTCCACGTAAGCCAGTGGCACTGTAACGATGAAAGAACCCCCGGAGCGGCGCAGCGATGCATGCAGCATAAAACCTCCAATGTTTTACATAAGTATAACATTCGCTAAAGGAATGGGCCTCAATGTCCGTGAACTGCAAGGTAGCGGTTTGTCGCATCCAGGAGAAGGACTGGCTCGCGGCCCCGCCAGGGTTTCCTTAAGAGTCCTAAAATGGGCCGATGATCTCTCGCGAACCCACTATCGAACGCCTGGCCACGGCCAAATCCTTGCTGCTGACGCCCTTCGGGCTGGACGAGTCGCATCTGACCCGCGCCTTGAACGAAATCAAGGCCCACAAGGTCGATGAGGCCGACTTGTACTTTCAGTACACCCGCTCTGAGGGCTGGAGTCTGGAAGAAGGCATCGTCAAAACCGGGTCCTTCAGCATTGACCAGGGTGTGGGCGTGCGCGCGGTCAGCGGCGAAAAAACGGCCTTTGCTTATTCGGATGATATTTCCGAGGCGTCCTTGCTCGATGCTGCGCGTACTGTACGGACCATTGGGGCTGCAGCGCAGAACAGGCGTGCGAAGACAGCTACCAAAAAGATAGCAGGCGGACGCAAGCTGTACAGCGGAGTCGACCCTATCTCCACGCTTGACAGCACGACCAAGGTGGAGCTGCTGGGCAAGGTGGAAAAGCTGGCCCGCGCAAAAGATCCGCGTGTGATTCAGGTCATGGCTGGACTGGCCAGCGAGTACGACGTTGTGATGGTGGCGCGCGCCGATGGCACGCTGGCCGCCGATGTGCGCCCGCTGGTGCGCTTGTCGGTCACGGTGATTGCGGAGCAAAAAGGCCGTCGTGAAGTAGGGTCGAGTGGCGGTGGTGGTCGTTTCGGCCTGGCGTATTTCAGCGATGCCCAGATTGAGCAGTATGTGGACCAGGCAGTGCATGCCGCGCTGACGAATCTGGAAGCCCGCCCAGCACCCGCTGGCGAGATGACAGTGGTGCTCGGTTCGGGCTGGCCCGGCATCTTGCTGCACGAAGCCATTGGCCACGGGCTGGAAGGTGACTTCAACCGCAAGGGCAGCAGCGCCTTCAGTGGCCGCATCGGTGAACGGGTGGCGGCTAAAGGCGTTACTGTGCTCGATGACGGCACCATCGCCGACCGCCGAGGCTCACTGAATGTGGACGACGAGGGCAATGCCAGCCAGCGCAATGTCTTGATTGAAGACGGTATTTTGAAAGGCTACATCCAGGATGCAATGAACGCCCGTCTGATGGGCGTGGCTCCCACTGGCAACGGACGGCGCGAAAGCTATGCCCATGTGCCCATGCCGCGTATGACCAACACCTACATGCTGGGTGGCGACAAAGACCCGCAGGAAATTGTCAAAAGCATCAAAAAAGGCCTGTACGCGACCAACTTTGGGGGCGGGCAGGTGGATATCACCAGCGGCAAGTTTGTGTTCTCTGCCAGCGAAGCCTACTGGGTGGAAAACGGCAAGATTTTGTACCCCGTCAAGGGTGCGACCATTGTGGGTAACGGCCCCGATGCGTTGACCCGTGTAACCATGATTGGCAACGACATGAAGCTCGACAGCGGCGTCGGCACCTGTGGCAAGGAAGGCCAGAGCGTGCCAGTAGGCGTGGGTCAGCCTACCTTGCGCATTGATGGCCTGACAGTGGGCGGTACTGCCTGAGCGGGCTGTCAGCTTGCTGTTTTCAAGCTGTGCTACATTGAACCCCATGCATTCAGCACGTTTTTACTTTAGCTACTTTTGGTTCTCACGCTTTTCCGGCGGTCGAGAGATCTGAACGTACCCACAAAAAACGTCCTGAATCCTCCAAGAACCGTCGGCAGCCCCGGCGGTTTTTTTATGGTGCGCCCGGCAGGGCGCACTTACTTGGAGGTGAAAGTCCTCTACTCGCCCGGCAAGGGGAAGAGTTAGCCGAAGGCAAGGGTTTCGCGGGCGACTGCGAGTCTGAAGGAAGTCCGATGGCAAAGCGCTGGCCTGA
>CAJBMJ010000306.1 GCA_903954045.1 uncultured beta proteobacterium
GGTCCACCCACATCGGTGCTTCACCGCGGTAGTGCGCAGAAATAATCTTGGTGCCTTCGGCGCGGTTGATCTGATCGGCCACCATATGCGGATAGGAACCAGGTGCATAGGTGCCCATTGCAGCCGGATTTTTCTTGGCAAACTCTATGAACTCGCGCATGTTTTTCACGGGGAGCTTGTCATGAACCGCCACCACCAATGGCCCAGACGGAAATACCGTGACGGGCACCAAGTCTTTGTCCAGGTTGTAGGGCAGTTTGGAATACAGCACGCGGTTTTGCCATACCGTACCAGAGGTGGTGATGGCAAAGGTATAGCCGTCGGCGGGCGACTTGGCAGCAGCGTCCAGCGCAATGATCGCGCCAGCGCCAGGGCGGTTTTCAACCACCACGGCCTGCCCGGTTTTGGCGGTGATTTGCTCCGCGTACATGCGGGCATAAGCATCTGTGAGGCCGCCCGCAGGGAAGGCAACAATCAGTTTGATGGGCTTGTTAGGCCAATTGCCCAGGCCTGCCGGCTTGGCTTGGGCCATCGCACCAGGTGCAGCAGCACAGGCTGCAGCCGTTGCCATCAGGCTGAGCGCCTTCCGGCGTGTGAAAGCACTCAAAGCAGGGAAAATGTGGCGATCTGCCAAAGGCATAAGTAAGTCTCCAATGAACTTGGTTTAACACTAGCATCCACCGGCTGATATGCTTATTGGGTTAAATACCCAAGCTTCTACATATTTCGCCGGTACTGCCCACCCACCTCGAAAAGCGCGGTAGTGATCTGACCCAGTGAACAAACGCGCACCGCGTCCATCAGCACTTCGAACACATTTTTGTTCTCGATCACGGCCTGCTGCAGGGTTTTGAGCATGACCGGCGCCTTGTCTGCATGCCGGGCATGGAAGTCGGCCAGGCGCTTCAGCTGGCTCTGTTTCTCGTCGTCAGTCGAGCGGGCCAGTTCCAGTTTGTCCAGCACGGCGTCGCCATGCGGATTGCGGAAAGTGTTGACGCCAATAATGGGCAACTCACCCGTGTGCTTGAGCATTTCGTAGGTCATGCTCTCGTCCTGAATCTTGCCGCGCTGGTAGCCGGTCTCCATTGCCCCCAACACGCCGCCACGCTCGGCAATGGCTTCAAACTCTTTGAGCACGGCTTCTTCCACCAGTTCAGTGAGCTCTTCAATGATGAAGGCGCCCTGGCCCGGGTTTTCGTTCTTGGCCAGGCCCCACTCACGGTTGATGATGAGTTGGATAGCCATCGCTCGGCGTACGCTATCTTCGGTGGGTGTGGTGATGGCCTCGTCAAACGCGTTGGTGTGCAGACTGTTGCAGTTGTCGTAAATCGCAATCAAGGCTTGTAGCGTGGTGCGGATGTCGTTGAACTGGATTTCCTGCGCATGCAGGCTGCGCCCACTGGTCTGGATGTGGTACTTCAGCTTCTGGCTACGCTCATTTGCGCCGTACTTTTCTTTCATAGCCACCGCCCAGATCCGACGGGCCACGCGGCCCATCACGGTGTATTCGGGGTCCATGCCGTTGCTAAAGAAGAAACTCAGGTTCGGCGCAAAATCATCAATATGCATACCGCGCGCCAGGTAGGCTTCGACAAACGTAAAGCCGTTGGAGAGCGTGAACGCAAGTTGGCTGATCGGGTTAGCGCCTGCTTCGGCGATGTGGTAGCCCGAAATTGACACGCTGTAGAAGTTGCGCACGTTGTGGTGCACAAAGTAACTGGCAATGTCGCCCATCACCTTGAGACTGAACTCGGTGCTGAAGATGCAGGTGTTCTGCCCCTGGTCTTCTTTCAGAATGTCGGCCTGCACGGTGCCGCGCACATTGGCCAGCACCCACTCCTTGATCTTGGCAATTTCGGTATCGGTGGGTTCACGGCCATTGTCGGCCGCGAATTTTTCGATGTTTTGGTCGATCGCCGTGTTCATGAACATGGCCAGGATGCTGGGCGCTGGACCATTGATGGTCATAGACACACTGGTGGCGGGGTTGCACAGGTCAAAGCCACCGTATAACACCTTCAGGTCGTCCAGCGTGGCGATGCTGACGCCGCTGTTGCCCACCTTGCCATAGATGTCCGGGCGCGGGTCAGGGTCGTTGCCGTACAGCGTGACCGAGTCAAACGCGGTGGACAGTCGCTTGGCGTCCATTCCGCTCGACAGGAGCTTGAAGCGGCGGTTGGTGCGAAACGCGTCGCCCTCACCGGCGAACATACGGGTCGGGTCTTCGTTCTCGCGCTTGAAGGCAAAGGTACCAGCGGTATAGGGGTAGCTGCCGGGCACGTTGTCGAGCATTAGCCACTTGAGAATTTCGCCATGGTCTTCGTACTGCGGCAAAGCCACTTTGCGGATGGTGGTGCCGGAGAGTGACTTGGTGGTGAGCGAAGTGCGGATTTCCTTGTCGCGGATCTTGACGACATATTCATCACCGGCATACGCCTTTTGCATCTCCGGCCATTGGGCCAACAGCTTGCGGGCGTCTGCGTCCTGGCGCTCTTGGCGCTGGGAGGCCAGATCCAGCGCCGCCTCAGAGGCCTTCGCCTTGCCAGGCTTGTCGACTTCCAGCATAGCGGCCGCAGCGCGCAACTGCTGAATCTCGCGTGCCAGACGCGCCTGCTCGCGTGAACGCTTCTTGTAAGCCCGCACGGTGTCACTGATTTCTGCCAGGTAACGGGTGCGCGCAGCAGGCACTACCGGTGACTGGTTGGAACTGCAGCGCACATCAACGCGCGGCAGTTGCCCGGCTTCGGCAACAGGCAAGCCCAGCGCCTGCAAGCGGGGCAGCAAAGCCTGGTAAAGCGCGGTGACACCGTCATCATTGAAGCGTGCAGCCATGGTGCCAAACACCGGCATCTGATCGGCAGGCGTGGTCCAGGCTTCCCTGTTACGTTGCACCTGCTTGGCCACGTCGCGCAGTGCGTCACTGGAACCTTTGCGGTCGAACTTGTTGATGGCGACGAATTCGGCAAAGTCCAGCATGTCGATTTTTTCCAGCTGGCTGGCAGCGCCAAACTCGGGAGTCATCACATACAGCGGTACATCCACATGCGGCACGATAGCCGCATCGCCCTGGCCGATACCCGAGGTCTCGACCACGATCAGATCGAAACCTGCCACTTTGCACGCGGCAATCACATCGGGCAGCGCCGCGCTGATTTCTGAGCCAAAGTCACGGGTGGCAAGACTGCGCATGAAAACGCGTTGACCCTGTTGCCAGGGGTTGATGGCGTTCATCCGGATGCGGTCGCCCAACAGGGCCCCGCCGCTCTTGCGTCGCGAAGGATCGATGGAAATCACTGCCACACGCAAGGCGTCGTTCTGGTCCAGGCGCAAACGGCGAATCAGCTCGTCGGTCAGGCTGGACTTACCTGCACCACCAGTACCAGTGATACCCATGACCGCTATCTTTTTAGTAGCTGCTTGTGCACGTACAGCTTGGACTAGAGTCTCATTTGCTTTGGAACTCTCAATGGCGGTGAGCAATTGGGAGAGCGAGCGCCAGCTTTGCTCGGTATGGCCCTGAATCGCGTTGATATCGGTGGGTGCGAGTGGGCTGAGGTCCTTGTCGCACCGCATCACCATTTCGCCGATCATGCCCTGCAAGCCCATGCGCTGGCCATCCTCGGGGCTGTAAATGCGGCTCACGCCATAGGCGTGCAGTTCGCGAATTTCGGGCGGAACGATCACTCCACCTCCGCCGCCAAACACCTGAATGTGCTCGCCGCCCCTGCTTCGGAGCAAATCGACCATGTACTTGAAATACTCGACATGCCCACCCTGGTACGAGCTGATGGCAATGCCTTGCACATCCTCCTGCAGCGCAGCAGTCACTACCTCGTCAACGCTGCGGTTATGTCCAAGATGAATAACTTCCGCGCCCATGCCCTGCAGAATGCGGCGCATGATGTTGATGGCTGCGTCATGCCCGTCAAACAGACTGGCGGCAGTCACGAAGCGAACCTTGTTCGTTGGGCGGTAGTTGGCCAAGGCCTTGAATTCGGCGGACAAATCGGTCATTTCTGCAGTCTCCTGATGCGCTCAATCCCATGAAAAACCATGGCTCTGACTTGACGTTTACGTAAACGTCAATCTTATCTATTTTTATCGCAAAAATCACGCTTAAATCGATGGCTGCAGGAATCCTGCATCAACTTCAGGCCGTTGGTGTCTGATGCGGAGTGCATCCCAGGGCAATATCCATTAGAGTTCGGTCCAGCGCCATTGAGCGAAGACACAAGACATTACTTGCCATACAACTATGCAACCACTCCAGCTGTTTGACCCAGCCTCAAGTACCTATACCTACGTGCTTTTTGACGAGACCACACGTGATGCGCTCATCATCGATCCCGTTGATGAGCAAATTGAGCGTGACCTTGGGGTATTGCGTCAGTTCGGACTGACCCTGCTTTGGACCATAGAAACACATGCACACGCAGATCACATCACTAGTGCAGGCCTTTTGGCCGAGCACACTGGGGCCCAAACGGTGGTGCCTCAAGGCTGCGGAATCCTGACGGCATCGGTGCAACTAAGCAATCGAGACGAACTGAAGTTTGGCACCGAGCACATCACCGCCTTGGAGACCCCCGGGCACACCGCAGGAAGCATGAGTTTTGTTTGGCGGGATCATGTCTTTACCGGCGATACCCTGCTGATCAATGGTTGCGGTCGTACCGATTTTCAAAGTGGTAGTGCAGAAGCGATGTATCGCAGCCTGACAGAGGTACTTTTTCAACTCCCCGATGCAACTACGGTGTGGCCGGGACATGATTACCAGGGACGGTCGCACTCGACCATTGGTGCCGAAAAATCAGGCAACGTCAGGGTTACTAACAAAACCCTGGCAGAGTTCGTCGCCATCATGAATCATTTGGACTTGCCCAGGCCCAAACGCATGGACGAGGTCGTACCGGTGAACCTTACGTCCGGTGTTCGGCATGACGCTGGAAGTATGGGCGCCAAAGAGTCCCGGCCTGCGGTTGGCTATGCAGGAGATATTTCACCAGCGCTCGCTTGCGCCTGGTGGCAGGCTGGTGAAGCCGTGCTGGTTGATGTGCGTTCTGATGCGGAAAGGGAATGGGTAGGATTTATTCCGGGCGCTGTTGGACTGGCATGGAAGCAATGGCCTGGAATGACAATGAACCCCGACTTTGAAGCCGGTCTGCGCGCTGCAATCCCCGAGGGGATGAAGGTGGTTTTACTGTGCCGCAGCGGCGTTCGCTCAATCGCTGCAGCCAAGAAGGCGACTGAAATGGGTATTGCCGCTTACAACATCCTGGAGGGTTTTGAGGGAGACCCAGATGCCCAGGCACACCGGGGTAACCGGGGCGGGTGGCGTATGCGTGGCCTGCCTTGGCGCCAGGGGTGAATGCGCATGACCTTTCTCGCACTCGACATTGGCAACACGCGATTGAAGTGGGCTCAGTATGACTCACCGCACCCTGGTGGCGCACTTCTGCACCACGGTGCCGAGTTTCTGGAGAACATTGACCGTCTGGCTGAAGGTCCCTGGAGTGACATGCAGGCGCCCACCAGCATATTGGGCTGCGCTGTGGCGGGCGACACAGTGCGCAGACGCCTGCAGGAGCAAATGGACAGTTGGGACGTTTCTCCCCAATGGGTAGTGGCCAGTGAATCAGAGGCCGGACTGAGAAACGGATACGACCACCCCGCAAGGTTGGGCGCCGATCGGTGGGTAGCCATGATTGGGGCTTATCACCGCATGCTCTCGCAGGGTGCTCCTCGGCCGATGGTGGTGGTCATGGTGGGAACAGCAGTGACCGTTGAGGCAGTGGATGCCAGTGGAAAATTTTTGGGCGGGCTCATTTTGCCCGGGCATGGCATCATGTTGCGGGCACTTGAGTCAGGGACCGCAGGGCTGCATGTTCCAACCGGCGAAGTCAAGTCTTTTCCCACCAACACCAGTGACGCACTTACCAGCGGTGGAACTTATGCCATCGCAGGAGCGGTAGAGCGCATGGTGCAACATGTTCGCGCACATTGTGGCGCTGAGCCAAAGTGCATCATGACTGGCGGTGCCGGTTGGAAAATGGCGCCCAGTATGACCCGGCCATTTGATTTGGTTGACAACCTGATTTTTGACGGCCTGTTGGAAATGGCCAAACTGCGCTTTACGGCTTGAGCCAAGCTTCAGCTAGGCGCACCCAGTAGGTTGCACCCAAGGGAATCAATTCGTCATTGAAATCGTAGCTGGGGTTGTGCAGCATGCAGGGTCCGGCCCCATGCCCCATCTCACGGTGCATGCCGTCTCCATTGGAAATAAAGCAATAGCATCCCGGCTTGGCCATCAACATATAGGAAAAGTCTTCAGCTCCCATAGTGGGCTCTTGCTCATCAACATTGTTCTTTCCAACAATGCTTTCCATAACAGTGCGGGCAAACGCAGCCTCTCGTTGAGAGTTGACTGTCGGTGGATAGTTTCGAACCAGCTCAAACTCGCAAGTAGCACCGTATGCGGCTGCCGTGTGCTCCGCAATAGAACGCATGCGCTGCTCTATCAAATCAAGGAGTTCCACCGTGAATGTGCGCACGGTACCTTGCAACTCGCAGCTATCAGGTATTACGTTGGTGGCTTCACCCGCGTGGATCATGGTGACGGATATCACCCCCGCCTCGACCGGCTTGGCATTGCGGCTGATGATGGTCTGAAACGCCTGCACCATTTGGCATGCCACAGGCACCGGGTCCACCGCGTTATGCGGCATGGCCGCGTGGCCACCTTTGCCGCGAATGGTGATGGTGAACTCGTTGCTGGACGCCATCACAGGGCCAGCACTGACGGCAAACTTTCCTACTGACGAACCAGGCCAGTTGTGCATACCAAATACTGCCTCCACCGGGAACTGCGTAAACAGCCCGTCCTTGATCATCTCGCGTGCACCGCCTCCGCCCTCTTCGGCTGGTTGAAAAATTAAATAGACCGTTCCGTCAAAGTCACGGTGCTTTGCCAAATGTTGTGCAGCAGCCAATAGCATCGCGGTGTGGCCATCATGCCCGCACGCATGCATTTGGCCTTTGTGTTGGCTTGCATGTGCAAAGGTATTGAATTCCTGCATAGGCAGGGCATCCATGTCAGCACGCATGGCGATGGCTCGCTCCGATGTGCCCGCCTTCACTATGCCCACCACACCAGTTTTTCCCAGGCCACGGTGAATGGGAATACCCCACTGGGCAAGTTGCCTTGCGACGATATCTGCTGTTCGAACCTCTTCGAAACACAGCTCAGGGTGGGCATGCAAATCCCGACGTAAGGCCTGTATGTGCGGCGCATTGGAAACAATGTCATCGATCAGTTTCATGTCACCATTATGGCGTCCTGGCTTTAACATTGCAGATATGACCGCTATTCCTAACCCCGACCTCAGACCAGACGTGCAACAGGTGATTGGTGCATGTCCCCACGACTGTCCGGACACTTGTTCCATGGTCACCACAGTAAGCAATGGCGTGGCGATCAAAGTGCACGGAAATGAACACCATCCAGCTACGGGCGGGGTTCTTTGCACCAAGGTGTCCAGGTACACGGAGAGGACCTATCACCGCGAACGGATCCTGAATCCTTTGCGCCGAATTGGTCCCAAGGGCGCAGGCCAGTTTGAGGAGGTAAGTTGGGACGTCGCATTGTCAGACATCGCAGCACGGCTCCAAAGCATTGCAAGTAGCGGACCGCGTGGAGCTGAAGCCATCCTGCCGTACAGTTATGCAGGCACCATGGGCCTGGTTCAAGGCGAGTCCATGGCTTCCCGCTTTTTTCATCGCTTGGGCTCATCGCTGCTCGACAGAACTATTTGTGCGTCCGCGGGAGGCGAGGGTTTGGTGCACACGCTTGGCGCAAAAGTAGGCATGCGGGTTGAGTTTTTCGCAGAGGCCAAACTGATTCTGATTTGGGGCAGCAACTCGATTGCAAGCAATTTGCACTTCTGGCGTCATGTCCAGACCGCCAAGCGTCTTGGCGCAAAGGTCATTTGTATCGACCCCCGAAAAACCGAAACGGCAGATAAATGCCATGAGCACATCGCACTGAAGCCGGGAACCGATGCCGCACTGGCTTTGGCGATGATGCACGGGCTCATTGCCCATGATTGGCTGGACCATGATTACATTGCGCGATACACGGTAGGTTGGGAAGCGTTACGCGCCCGAGCTTTGGAGTGGCCCGCCGAACGGGCAGCCCAAATTTGCGGCATTTCGATCGAACAGGTGAACTCCCTGACCCAAGAATACGGCTTGGCTGCGCAAACTAAAGCCCCTGCCGCTATCCGAATGAATTACGGCATGCAACGGGTACATGGCGGCGGCAATGCAGTGCGGGCCATTGCCTGCCTGCCTGCCCTTACTGGTGCTTGGCGCCAACGGGGGGGAGGAGTGTTGCTGTCCAGTTCGGGTTATGCACCCATTGAGAAGGCCCAACTGCATCGGCCCGACCTTTTGGGTGGGCGAAAACCCCGAACCTTGAATATGGCAACCTTGGGCGGCGATTTGAGGAAACCCACCAGCGAAGAGTTTGGACCGGCAATTCAGGCCTTGATCGTTTACAACAGCAACCCCGTCGCCATTGCACCGGATTCCACCCAAGTGGTCTCAGGTTTCGAGCGCGAGGATTTGTTTACCGTAGTACTCGAACACTTTCAGACAGACACGGCAGACTACGCTGACTATGTATTGCCTGCAACCACACAGTTAGAACATTGGGACGTGCATGCCAGTTACGGGCACACCGACGTGCTACTTAACAGGCCCAGCATTTCGCCGCTTGCTAACTGCATGACCAATACAGACATCTTCCGAAAGCTTGCCCAACGCATGGGTTTCGAAGAAACCTGTTTTTCAGACGATGACCTCGCGCTCTGCAAAATTGCTTTTGGCAATGCTGTGAACTTTTCCGAATTGGAAAGCAGCGGTTTTGTCAAACTGCCATTGGAAGAAGCGCCATTTGCGAGTGGCAACTTTCCAACCCCGTCGGGAAAGTGTGAGTTGTTCAGTCAGCGCCTTGCTGATGCTGGTTTGGATGGTCTGCCCAACTACATAGCCAACTACGAACCCGCTGTTGAAGGCTCGCCCTTTCCTTTGGCCATGATTTCTCCACCGGCACGAAATTTTTTGAATTCGAGTTTTGCCAATGTGGAGAGTCTTCAAGCGATTGAGATTGAGCCATTGCTAGAAATTTCTCCAGGCGATGCATATTCCCGCAACATTTCTGACAACGATGTCGTTCGTGTATTCAATGCACGTGGCAGTTACCGTTGCAGGGCCAGGGTTTCAAACCGGGCGCGCCAAGGTGTGGTGCACGGCTTGGGAATCTGGTGGCGAAAGATGGGCCTGGACGGCACCAATGTGAATGAACTGACCAGCCAAAAACTCACCGACATGGGACGCGGCCCTACTTTTTATGACTGCGCTGTACAAGTTGAAAAGTCTGCAGTATGACCCTTACCCCTAGCGGCGGTGTTTGCCGAAATTCAGCAGGCGGGTCGCAATCATGGTTTCTGCCATAAAGCATGCCAAAGCTAGCATAAAACACACAACACCAGCCAGAAAAGTAATCATTGGCAAGCGGAGCATTTTGAGTTCGATGGTTTCGCCCAGGAACAACACAACAATTGTTGCGCCAATCAAAAACGCACACAGCGTGAGCAGGCCAATGCTGCCATTCGCCAAAAGCCCTCTGGTTCTCAACTCGCCGAGCTCAATCTGATCGGCCGCATGCTCGTCCACAGACGGGCCCTTTTTCATTCGTTCTTCTACCAAACGGGCTCTGTCAATGATGCGGGCCAGGCGGCTGGCGACAACACCGATCATGCCGGATACCGCGGTCAATAAAAACACCGGTGCCACCGCCAACTGTATGCCGTGAGAAACAGTATCGGTATCCAACGGAAAGTTCATTGTCGACTCCAGTAGAACCGCCAATTCTGCAAAGCAAAACGCCCACAACAGTGGGCGTTTTGTACCAAATTTAAATTGGCTAAATGGTTGCGGAGGCTAGATTTGAACTAACGACCTTTGGGTTATGAGCCCAACGAGCTACCAGGCTGCTCCACTCCGCGTCAAGTCTCGTATTGTAACCTACTTATGCTTCTGAAGTATCTTCAGCAGGCACTACTTCCACAGCGCGATCGACAAATTCCACCAGAGCCATGGGTGCGTTATCGCCTACACGAAAACCCATCTTCAAAATACGGGTGTATCCACCTGGGCGCGCTTTAAAGCGGGGGCCGAGCACATCAAACAATTTAGTCACACTGTCGCGATCGCGCAGTCGGTCAAATGCCAATCTGCGGTTAGCCACGGTAGCCTCTTTGGAGAGAGTGATCATTGGTTCAATGACGCGGCGCAGTTCCTTGGCTTTAGGCACAGTGGTTTTGATTGCTTCGTGCGCAATGATGGAGTTCATCATATTGCGCAGCATCGCCAGACGATGCGAGGTAGTCCGATTGAGTTTACGTAGTCCGTGTCCGTGGCGCATTGTGGTTTCCTTCAGTTATATAACAGACAGCCGTATCAGGTACTGCCCGTGGCACGGTACCCCAATAACGGGGTCCATTAAAATTAGCGTTTTTCCAGCGCGGCTGGTGGCCAGCTCTCAAGCTTCATGCCCAGGGTCAAGCCGCGAGAAGCCAACACTTCCTTGATCTCATTGAGCGATTTGCGACCCAAGTTAGGAGTCTTGAGCAGTTCATTCTCTGTACGCTGAATCAAATCGCCGATGTAGTAAATGTTCTCGGCCTTCAAACAGTTTGCAGAACGCACCGTAAGCTCCAACTCGTCCACGGGACGCAGCAAGATTGGGTCAAACTGCGTATTGCCGCGCGGAGCCGGAGAATCAAAGGCGGCCAGCTCGCTACCTTCAAGTTGGGCGAACACCGCCAATTGCTCGACCAGAATCTTGGCAGATGAACGCACGGCATCTTCCGCCGACACTGCGCCATTGGTCTCGATTTCAACAACCAATTTATCCAGGTCAGTACGCTGTTCAACACGCGCGCTTTCCACGGTGTAGCTGACGCGCTTCACAGGAGAAAACGACGCATCCAGAACAATGCGACCAATGGACTTGTTAGGCTCATCCGCATGACGGCGCATGGTGCCAGGCACATAGCCACGGCCTTTTTCAACCTTTATCTGCATATCTAATTTGCCGCCGTGCGACAAATTGGCAATGATGTGCCCAGGGTTGATGATTTCCACGTCATGGGGCGTTTGAATGTCAGCAGCAGTTACGACACCTTCAGTGTCTTTGCGCAGACTCAAAGTCACCTCTTCACGGTTGTGCAACTTGAACACTACGCCTTTGAGGTTCAGCAAGATGTTGACCACGTCTTCTTGCACGCCATCTATGGACGAGTACTCGTGCAACACGCCGGCGATAGTCACTTCAGTCGCAGCAAAACCAGGCATTGACGACAGGAGCACACGCCGCAACGCATTGCCCAGCGTGTGACCATATCCACGCTCAAACGGCTCAAGCGCAACTTTTGCACGATTGGTGCCTAGTTGCTCAACACTGATGGACTTGGGTTTTAGCAAGTTAGTTTGCATTAAGACTTCCTCTCAATACCCCCGGCTCGTTACGCCGGTAAGGCTGGTGAAGCACCCTGGCTGCATAGCCGCTGCCAGGGAACGATTTCAACGACTCAAACGGAATTAGCGCGAGTACAACTCAACGATCAGGGATTCGTTGATATCGGCGCCAAATTGGTCACGATCAGGAACTGCCTTGAAAGTACCCTCAGCTTTGTCAACGCTCACGTCAACCCAGGCAGGCATTCCCACCTGCTGCGCCAACTGCAACGCTTCCACTACACGGTTTTGCTTCTTTGACTTTTCGCGAAGTGCAATCACATCACCGGTCTTCACCATGTAAGAAGGAATGTTGACGGAACCACCATTTACGGTGATCGCCTTGTGGGACACCAGCTGGCGTGCTTCCGCACGCGTGGAGCCAAAGCCCATGCGATAGACCACATTATCCAGACGGGATTCAAGCAAAAACAGCAGATTGGCGCCCGTATTGCCTTTGCGGCGATCAGCCTCTTCAAAGTACCGGCGGAACTGGCGTTCGAGAACGCCGTACATACGCTTCACTTTTTGTTTTTCACGCAATTGAAGACCGTAGTCGGAAGTGCGGGCACCTGATGTACGCCCGTGCTGCCCTGGTTTAGAGTCAAATTTCGCCTTGTCCCCAATCGAGCGGCGAGCGCTCTTGAGGAACAAGTCGGTGCCTTCACGGCGGGAGAGTTTGGCCTTGGGGCCGAGGTAACGTGCCACTTGAACTTCCTTTTATGTCATCTTCCGCACGAAAATGCGGGAGCCACCATCAGAAGATGGTGGCGGTGGGCTTGTGAAATATTAGATACGACGACGCTTCTGTGGTCGGCAACCGTTGTGAGGCACCGGAGTCACATCTGCAATCATATTGATGCGAATTCCCAGAGCGGCAAGCGCACGCACTGAAGACTCACGACCAGGGCCTGGTCCCTTGATTTCAACATCAAGATTTTTGATGCCCTGCTCCAGCGCTGCACGACCTGCCACTTCAGAAGCAACCTGCGCTGCAAAAGGAGTGGACTTGCGAGAGCCCTTGAAGCCTTGTCCACCAGAAGATGCCCAGGACAACGCATTGCCTTGGCGATCAGTGATGGTAATGATAGTGTTGTTGAAGGACGCATGCACGTGTGCAATGCCGTCTGCAACGTTCTTGCGAACTTTCTTACGAACGCGCTGAGCTGCGTTATTGGAGGGAGCTTTTGCCATAGTGGTTCTCTATCCCGATTATTTCTTCAATGAAGCAGCGGCCTTACGCGGGCCTTTGCGGGTACGTGCGTTGGTGCGCGTGCGCTGTCCACGCATGGGCAAACCACGGCGATGACGGAAACCACGGTAGCAACCAATGTCCATCAAACGCTTGATGTTCATTGTGGTCTCGCGGCGCAAGTCGCCTTCGATGGTGAATTGTGCAATCTGGTCGCGAATTTTTTCCAGATCTCCATCAGTCAAATCCTTGACCTTTTTGGAGTATGCAATGCCGCAAGCTTCACAAATCTTGCGTGCGCGGGTGCGACCGATGCCAAAAATGGCTGTCAAGCCAATTTCAGAATGCTGTTGCGGCGGAATGTTGATGCCAGCGATACGTGCCATTTTCGTCCTCTAAAACTCTTGCAATTAACCCTGGCGCTGCTTGTGGCGCGGATCCGTACAGATCACGCGAACAACGCCTTTGCGTCGGATAACTTTGCAGTTACGGCAAATTTTCTTGACCGAAGCCGAAACTTTCATTTTTACTCTCCTAAAACTTTCTATCCGTTCTCGCACGACCCAAATCGCACCGAGCTACAAAAACACTGCCTTGCCGCACAAACCCAGATCAAGAGGCCTTGAAGTTGGCCTTCTTCAACAGGGAATCGTACTGCTGAGACATCAAATAGTTTTGAACCTGTGCCATGAAATCCATGGTCACCACCACAATAATCAATAGGGACGTGCCGCCAAAATAGAACGGTACGTTGTACTTCAAAACCAGGAACTCGGGCAACAAACACACCAAAGTAATGTAGATAGCACCAGCCAGTGTCAGGCGCAGCAGAATTTTGTCTATGTATTTTGCAGTGTTATCTCCAGGCCTGATTCCGGGGATAAAGGCTCCGCTCTTCTTGAGGTTGTCTGCTGTTTCACGGCTGTTGAACACCAATGCAGTGTAGAAAAAGCAGAAAAACACGATGGCCGCGGCATACAGCATCACATACACGGGCTGTCCAGGACTCAATGTGCTGGCAATGTCTTTGAGCCAGCGCATTGAATCACCCGTGCTAAACCAATTTGCAACCGTTGCGGGCAGCAAAATAATGGATGAAGCGAAAATGGGAGGAATCACACCAGCCATATTCAACTTAAGGGGCAAATGCGATGACTGTCCGCCATAGACCTTGTTGCCCACTTGACGCCTAGCGTAATTAACCAGAATTTTCCGCTGCCCACGCTCTACGAACACCACAAAATAGGTAACCAGAGCCACCAAAACAACAATCAGCAGAGCCACAATAATGCTCATCGCTCCCGTACGAACCAGCTCTAGCAGGCCGCCAATAGCGCTAGGCAATCCAGCAGCAATACCGCCAAATATCAGTATCGAAATACCGTTGCCAAGCCCACGCTCAGTAATTTGCTCACCCAGCCACATCAGAAACATAGTCCCTGCGGTCAAGGTAACCACAGAAGTCATGCGAAAACCGAAGCCCGGAGAAATAACCAGACCAGCAGACGATTCCAGAGCCATGGCGATGCCTAGCGACTGAAATAAGGCCAATCCCAGCGTGCCGTACCGTGTGTACTGGGTAATCTTGCGCCGTCCTGCCTCGCCTTCCTTCTTCATCTGCTCAAAGGTTGGCACAACATACGTCATCAATTGCATGATGATCGAAGCAGAGATGTAGGGCATGATGCCCAGCGCAAACACCGTGAAACGGGACAATGCACCACCAGAGAACATATTGAACAAACTCAATATTCCACCCTGCTGGCCATTGAACAATTGCTGCAACTGAGCAGGGTCAATTCCTGGCACAGGGATATGCGCACCAACACGGTACACCACAAGAGCCAACAGCAAAAACACAAGCCGGCGACGAAGGTCTCCGAACTTTCCGGTATTCGCTAATTGTTCTGCTTTAGTTGCCACAAATCGTCCTGCTACAAACTACTTAAGCTACGCTGCCACCAGCAGCTTCAATCGCGGCTTTGGCGCCTGCAGTGGCACCAATGCCCGACAGTTTCACTGCTTTGGTGATTGCGCCGGTGTTGATTACCTTGACTACTTTTGCCTTCTCTGCAACGGCGCCCATCTGCTTCAAAATCAGCAAATCAACATCCGCCACGTTGAGTGCTTCCAGCGCAGTCAATGTGATTTCTGCGTTGAACTGAAGCAAGTGTGATTTAAAACCGCGCTTGGGCAAACGACGATGCATAGGCATCTGGCCGCCTTCGAATCCCACTGCTGGGCCGCCACCTGAACGCGACTTTTGACCCTTGTGACCACGGCCAGCGGTTTTACCCAAGCCAGATCCAATACCGCGACCAACACGACGCTTGGCGTGCTTGGCTCCATCTGCTGGCTTGATGCCATTGAGTTCCATATCAACCTCTTAAAGCACTTTGACCAGATAGCTGATCTTGTTGATCATGCCGCGCACTGCAGGCGTATCCTGCAACTCGCTGACACTTCCCATTTTGCGGAGTCCCAGACCACGCACGGTGGCGCGGTGTGATTCCTTGGTGCCAATCGGGCTACGTACCAATTGGACTTTGACTGTTTGTTGTGTTGTCATGGTGAAGACTCCGTTTTAAGCGAAGATCTCTTCGATCGACTTGCCGCGCTTGGCAGCAACTTGAGCAGGAGTGGTAGACACAGACAATGCGTCCAGAGTGGCTCGGACCATATTGTAAGGATTGGTCGAACCGTGGCTCTTGGCCACGATGTCGGTAATACCCACCACTTCGAACACTGCCCGCATTGGACCACCTGCAATGATGCCGGTACCCTTTGGTGCAGGCGCCATCATGACGCTGGCAGCACCGTGGTGACCCATTACCTTGTGATGAATGGTGCCGTTTTTCAACGAAACCTTCAACATGTTGCGGCGAGCTTCTTCCATGGCCTTCTGCACTGCAGCTGGCACTTCTTTGGACTTACCCTTGCCCATGCCGATGCGACCATCGCCATCACCCACAACGGTCAATGCTGCGAAACCGAGAATACGGCCGCCCTTCACCACTTTGGTGACGCGATTAATCGCGATCATTTTCTCGCGCAGACCGTCCTCAGGACCCTCGGCCTTACCTTGCATTTTTGCTTGAACTTTAGCCATCTTTATTTCCGATCTGCTTAGAACTGCAAGCCAGCTTCACGAGCGGCATCTGCCAGCGCTTTGACGCGGCCATGGTACGCAAAACCGGAACGGTCAAACGCAACTTTTTCAACGCCAGCTGCCTTGGCTTTTTCTGCCACTCGCTTGCCAATGATTTGTGCAGCGGCAACATTGCCGCCCTTGCCAGAACCGCCCAGGGACTTGCGAACATCTGCCTCTGCGGTTGATGCCGCAGCCAGAACCTTGCCGCCGTCGCCAGAAATAACACTGGCGTAAATGTGCAGATTGGTACGGGTCACTGTCAAACGTGCCACACCTTGCGTTGCAATGCGGATGCGCGTTTGACGTGCTCTGCGAAGACGCTGCTCTTTTTTGGTCAACATGTTGCAGCTCCTTATTTCTTCTTGGTTTCTTTGATCGTGATCTTCTCATCCGCATAGCGGATTCCTTTGCCCTTGTAAGGCTCGGGAGGACGAACAGCACGAATCTCAGCAGCAATCTGACCAACGCGCTGACGATCAGCACCTTTAATCAAAATTTCTGTAGGAGTGGGAGTGGCCACAGTGATACCGGCAGGCATATCAATGTTGACAGGGTGAGAGTAACCAACCGCCAGATTCAACTTGGCACCGGTTGCCTGGGCTTTATAACCCACGCCAATCAAGCTCAGTTTTTTCTCAAAGCCTTTAGTTACACCGACCACCATGTTATTCACCAACTGACGCATGGTGCCAGTCATGGCATCTGCCTCACGGGAATCATTGGCAGGCTGGAAACTCAGCTTGCCAGCGTCATTGGCCATCTTGACCAGACTATTGAGCGTCAAACTCAAAGCGACGCCAGTGCCCTTGACACTGATCTGGTCTTCTTTGATTGACACGTCCACACCTGACGGGACGTTTATTGGAAGTTTGCCTACGCGGGACATTTGTAAATACTTCATCGATTGCTCAACTCATTGAATACCGCCGACACAACGAGCGTCTTGTAGAGCACATGGGGGAAGCATCAGTTCCCACAGAGTTCGGAACCTTTACATGCGTTGCATATAAGAGCACTATCGACAATATTGAGCACTTGGCATTTGTGAAGGGCACAATCACAGGGAATGAACCTGTTCTTGTGCGCGTTCACAGCGAGTGCCTTACTGGCGATGTCTTTGGCTCACGTCGTTGTGACTGCGGACCTCAACTTGAAACAGCAATGCAACTGATTGACGAAGCAGGGGCTGGTGTCATTGTGTACTTACGTGGCCATGAAGGTCGCGGTATCGGCATTGGGCACAAGATTCGTGCGTACTCATTGCAAGATGAAGGCTTTGACACTGTTGACGCAAATACCGAATTGGGATTACCCGTTGATAGCCGTGAATACGGCATTGGTGCACAGATACTTGCTGATCTTGGTGTGCGTGAATTGAAACTGATGACTAACAACCCAGCAAAATATGGCGGTCTCGGTGGTTATGGTCTCACTGTTGTGGAACGCGTATCGCTCAACTCGGTTCCGACTCCAGAGAATGAAGCGTATTTGCGAACAAAGCGCGAGCGCATGGGTCACCATATAGACATGCACGA
>CAJBMJ010000307.1 GCA_903954045.1 uncultured beta proteobacterium
CAACGGCGTTACATGGCGCAGAATTCGCATATACATCCAATAAGCAATTCCGGAAGTAGCGAGTCATTTGGCTTCGGTGATGTGGGCAAGGGCTGGTTCTTCAATGGCGATTTTCTAATTGATCCATGTTCGTGTCACTGATATGCAGCGCGTCCGCGCGCGCCAGCATCTCTTTCCAGATCCCCTCGACCTGTGCGCGCAGCCAGATCAGCGCCGCATCATTGGCGTGCCGTGCGCTGCAGACCAGCACATGTGCCATCGGCGTGATGGCAAACGGTAGCGTTTGCACGCGCAACTGATGCATCGTCATGCTATCCACCAGCGCAGCCAAGGGCAGTGTGGCGAGCAGGTCGCTTTGTGCCAGCAAGGGCGCCACGGCCGAGAAATGCGGCACCCAGGCACCGATGCGCCGCTCGATGCCCAAAAAAGCGCTGGTCTGGCTGACCGGGCTGTTGAGCCGGTTGCCCACGCGCACCACCACATGCGGCCAGGTGGCCCATTGCACCGGGTCCCAGCGGGTCCAGGCCGGATGACCCTCGCGTCCAAAACAAGCCCAGCGCAGCGCGCCAACCGGTGTGCTTTGCAGCCCGTCAGCCAGTTGCAACGAGGCCGGCACGATCGCCAGGTCGAGTGTGCCTTCGAGCAACTGCGCCTGCATGTCGTCAGCCGGTGCGGTCCACTCCAGCGCGGCACGCGGTGCTTGCGCGTGGATGTTGCCCAGCAGTTGTGCAAACAGGTTTTGCGCCAGATCCGGTAGCGCCAGGCGAAAGATGCGCTCGGTGCTCGCTGGCTCAAACACCTGTGCCGGTGTCAGCACCCGCCCGATGTCGGCCAGGATGGGGCGTACGCGCAAGGCCAGTGCTTCAGCGTAGGCGCTGGCACGCATGCCGTGGGCGGTTTTCACCAGCAAGGGGTCCCCCAACTGCTCGCGCAGTCGCGCCAGCGCGTGGCTGATGGCGGACTGGGTGCGTCCAAGGCGTTCGGCGGCGCGGGTCACGCTGCGCTCGGCCATCAACACCTGGAACACCAGCAGCAGGTTCAGGTCGATCTTGCGTAAATCAATTGTGTGCATGGGGCATGAAAACAATCCATTCGACATTCATCAATTTCATGCATATCGTACAGGTGTTTTTAACTTGACGAATGGAGTGTTTCATGTCTTTCCTCTCGACCACCCGTGTTGCCATGTTGACTGTGCTGGCGGCAGCGCCTGCGCTGGGCTTTACCCAAACTGCGCTGACCGAAGCCCAAGCACGCGAAGCGGTGGCGCCGTTTTACGATGCGCTCAACGCCGCCCCCGGCAAAGACCCGGTGGCGCTGGTGAACAAGGCCACCGCGCCGCAATGGGTGTCGTGCTCGGACAACGGCAGCGCCTGCGGCCCACGCGACAAGGTGGCCGGTGGCATTGCCGGCTTTCACAAGGCGATTCCGGACCTGAAGTGGGAGATCAAGGAACTGCTGGTGTCTGGCAACCGTGTGATTGTGCGCGGTGAAGCCAGTGGCACGCCAGCAGGCCCCTTCATGGGTGTGCCACACGGTGGCAAGACCTTCAAGGTGATGAGCATCGACATCCACACCATTGAAGGTGGGTTGATGACGCGCTCTTACCACGTCGAAGACTGGATGGGTGCGGTGCGCCAGTTGAGCGCCAAATAAGATACTTGAAATCGTTCTTCAAGCGCGTTGATGATGATGAAAGCCCTTATCCTCACCCGCTACCAGAAAACCGGCACCGACCATGTCCAGTGGTTGGCGTCACCCGAGCCCCAGGTTCAGCCTGGGCAATTGCTGATTGCCACCCGCGCCGCAGCCTTTAACCCGGCCGATCTGCACATTGCCAGCGGCGAGATGGCGCTGTTTTTTCCACGCAAACCACCATTCGCCATAGGCGTGGATGGTGCCGGTGTGGTGCAGGCGGTGGGGACTG
>CAJBMJ010000308.1 GCA_903954045.1 uncultured beta proteobacterium
AACTTGGCGGCCAGCACCGTGGTGATGGCAGCTGTCAGCGTGGTCTTGCCGTGGTCAACGTGGCCAATCGTGCCCACATTGACGTGGGGCTTGGTACGTGTGAATTTTTCTTTTCCCATAATCAAACTCCGAAAAGTAATGCGTTACAACATCAAATCACCGCACAACCACCACAACAGCAGCCCTGCGAAACTGGTGCCCTTTGCGGGAATCGGACCCGCGACCTCTCCCTTACCAAGGGAGTGCTCTACCACTGAGCCAAAAGGGCTAAATCTACACAACCAATGCGATAAACCAACTGTGGAGCGGGGTAGGAGAATCGAACTCCTCGCTTTAGCTTGGAAGGCTAAGGTATTACCACTATACGAACCCCGCAAAGGCTCGCCAAACAGGCAACAGTCAACTCATCACTGGTGGAGAGGGCTGGATTCGAACCAGCGTACTCGTAAGAGGGCAGATTTACAGTCTGCTGCCATTAACCACTCGGCCACCTCTCCTTGGTGAACCCCGGATTATGCCATGAACTTAGACCTTTATCCTAGGGGCCAAGCAAAAAGGCATTCAAGTCGACATCGGGTGCTGAAGCCTCCAGGCACGGGCCTGCGAGAAATGGCCGCATCCGATAAACGGCACGGGCGGCCTGAGCGCAGAGAGTGGCGAAGGGTGGTTGGCGGTCAAAACCAGATGACGAGAAACATCTATCAGCGCACGTTTACTCTGGGCATGCGCGCCCCACAGCATAAAGACGGTGGGATGCTCACTTTGGGAGACTTTGCGAATAATGGCATCCGTCAGGACTTCCCACCCCCGTCCAGAGTGGCTCGCCGGTTGACCCTCCTCCACCGTCAGGCAAGTATTTAGCAGCAGAACGCCCTTTCGGGCCCATCGGACCAGGCTGCCACCAGGATGGGGAAATGCCGGAAGTGGCTCGCCGAGGTCTCGCTGCAACTCTTTGAAGATATTGCGCAGTGACGGGGGCAGCGCCACTCCGGGAGCCACCGAGAAAGCCAGGCCCTCTGCTTGGCCACGGCCATGGTAGGGGTCTTGCCCCAAAATAACGACCCTCACACTTTCGGGGGGCGTCAAGTCCAACGCCCTGAGTGGAAGAGGCGGGAAAATGACCGCTCCTGCATCCAGCCTTTGCTGCAGATAGGTCAGTAGGCTCACACCCGCGTCAGAAGCCAGAAACTGGTCTACCAGCAGACTCCAACCTGGCGCAACTGGCCAACCCGCCGGAGATGCCGCGAGCAACTGGTCTGCATTTGCAGCAGTCATGGCACTCAGCCAAACATTGCGGCCAGCGCCTCGCCAGGCTCTGGAGCGCGCATAAAGGCTTCGCCCACCAAAAATACATTGACCCCCATCGAGCCCATGCGCAACGCATCCTCCCGGGTGTGAATGCCGCTCTCTGTTACCACCAAGCGGTCAGAGGGAACTTGCGCCTTCAAAACCATGGTGGTATCGAGCGACACCTCAAAAGTCTTGAGATTGCGGTTGTTAATGCCTATCAGAGGTGTCTTGAGTTTCAAAGCACGCTCCATCTCAGGGGCATCGTGCACTTCCACCAGCACCGCCATGTCCAGGTCGCGCGCGATGGCTTCCATATCCTTCATCTGGGCATCGTCCAGGCAGGCTGCTATCAGCAAAATGCAATCTGCACCCATAGAACGGGATTCATAGATCTGGTAAGCGTCCACCATGAAGTCTTTGCGCAGAACCGGCAACTGGCAGGAGGCGCGGGCCTGTTTGAGGTAGTCCACCTCGCCCTGAAAGAACTGCTTGTCCGTCAATACCGAAAGGCAGGCGGCACCATGTTCTGCGTAACTCTGCGCGATATCGGCGGGAATGAAATCCTCCCGAATGATTCCTTTGGAGGGGCTGGCTTTCTTGACCTCTGCAATCACCGCGGGCTTCCCTGTTGCGATTTTGGCGCGCAAAGCACCCACAAAATCACGGGTCAATACCCTCGACTCAGCATCCGAGCGCACCACCTCGAGGGATTTGCGCTTTTTGGCAGCAGCCACCTCCTGGTGCTTGACCGCCACAATTTTGTCCAGAATATCGCTCACGCTGCGGTCACTTTCAGTTGGTTCGTCAAACTGACAAGACTCTCGAGCTTGGCCTTGGCTGCTCCTGATTCAATAGCTGCCTGCGCAAGCTGGATGCCCTCTTGCATGCTATTTGCCACATTGGCAGCATAAAGGGCGACGCCCGCATTCAGCACCACAATGTCCTTGGCGGCACCACTCTGATTGTTGAGCACACCCATCAGCATCGCCTTGGATTCTTCGGCGTTTTGAACCTTGATGGCCCGGTTGCTGGCCATCACCATGCCAAAGTCTTCCGGGTGGATCTCGTATTCGGTGATGCGGCCATCTTTCAGCTCACCCACCAGCGTTGCCGCCCCCAAGGAGACCTCGTCCATACCGTCTCGACCGTAGACCACGATGGCATGTTCTGCCCCCAGACGCTCCATCGTCCGGACCTGAATACCTACCAGATCAGGATGGAAAACGCCCATCAAAATATTGGGAGCACTGGCGGGATTGGTCAGCGGACCCAAAAGGTTGAAGATCGTCTTGATGCCCAGTTCCTTGCGCACCGGTGCCACATTTTTCATGGCCGGATGGTGGTTGGGAGCAAACATGAAACCCACCCCCGTCTCGGCAATGCACTGCGCGATCTGCGCTGGCGGCAACTGGATATTGACGCCCAACGCCTCCATCACATCGGCGCTGCCACTCTTGCTGCTGACACCCCGGTTGCCGTGCTTGCTGACCTTGGCCCCGGCTGCGGCCGCCACAAACATGGAGCAGGTTGAAATATTGAAGGTATGCGACCCATCACCGCCAGTGCCCACAATATCGACCAGATGGGTTTTATCGGCCACCTCCACCTTGGTGGAGAACTCGCGCATGACCTGTGCCGCTGCGGTGATCTCTCCAATGGTCTCCTTTTTGACCCGCAGGCCAGTGATGAGGGCCGCCATCATCACTGGCGACATGTCGCCCGACATGATCTGACGCATCAAATGCAACATTTCATCGTGAAAAATTTCACGATGCTCAATGGTGCGCAACAGGGCTTCTTGCGGGGTAATCTGGCCAATCGGGTTGGGCATGGTGCTCTCCTTAGGGGTTGGGCGCTTGCGTAAGCGCCAGTTTGATTCCGAATCCTACAAACATCGTGGCAGCCAGGCGGTCCAGCCAGCGAAATAGGCCCCCACGCGGGGCTGCCGCGCGGCTCGCTCTGCGCGCCAGCCAGGCCGAGGCAGCGGCCCAGCCCAGGTTCACCCACAGGCCATTGAAAGTGAACAGTAACCCAAGCATCAAAAAGGCCAATGGCTTGTTCTCTACCGTCGGTGCAATGAACTGGGGCAGAAACGCCAGAAAGAACAAGGCCACCTTGGGGTTGAGTGCATTGGTCCAGAACCCAAAGTAGAACACCGATTTATAGTCTTTTTTAGCTCCAGCGCTCGCTACTACTGCATCAGGCGCTTCAAAATTCATAGCAGCATTCCTGGAATTCAGAAGCAGGCGGACACCGGAGTAAATCAGGTAGGCAGCTCCCATCCACTTGAGGACGCTAAACGCGGTCGTCGATGCCACCATCAGCGCACTTATGCCTGCAGCAGCTGCAAAAATATGCACAAAGCACCCCGCGGTAATTCCCAACGCGGCAACAACACCCGCTCGCACCCCGTCTTGCAAAGCGCTGCTCACAATGAAAAGAACATCCGGCCCGGGGGTCAGATTCAGCAACAAACCGGCAGCTATGAATAGCAGCAATGCGTCTAGCGGCATGGCAATCCGGCCTCAGTAAACACCATTGCGGGACGCGGCAGGAGAGCCGTCGCTTTGCGCCGACTCGCTGAAAAACCGTCGAATGCAATCCAGCGTGTAATCGATTTCCGCACCACCGACATCCAGGTGGGTCACAAATCGCAGCCCGATCAAGCCGTTGGCCAATACGCCCTTGTCTTTCAAGTAGGCCAAAAGGTCCGGTCCCCGTCCCTGCTCAATATCCACGAAAACAATATTGGTCTGCGCCGAACGCACACTCACCCCAGCCAAGCCCGTCAAGCCATGGGCCAGACGCTGCGCCAAAGCATGGTCATCTGCCAGACGGTCAACGTGGTGGTCCAGGGCATAGCTACCCGCCGCCGCCAGAAAGCCTGCCTGGCGCATGCCCCCGCCCGCCATTTTTCGGATGCGGTGGGCTCGGCCAATGAAGGCCTTGCTGCCACACAGCACCGAGCCCACCGGCGCACCCAGCCCTTTGCTCAGGCACACGGACACGCTATCAAAGAAACCCGTGATGCGTCTGGCCGAAGTTGCTGCACTCTCGCCGCTCAAGGCAGATGCAACTGCCGCATTGAATAGGCGGGCCCCGTCCAGATGGGTGGCCAACCCCTGCGCGCGCGCCACATCGGTGGCCTGTTGCAGGTAAGTCGTGGGCATGGGGTGCCCGTTCCAGGTATTTTCCAGGCACAGCAGCTTGGTGCGGGCAAAGTGGCAATCGTCCGGTTTGATGGCACCGGAAATATCTGCCAGGGCCATTTGTCCCGAAGCATCCTGCGCCAAAGGCTGCGGCTGGATGCTGCCCAACACCGCTGCGCCACCGCCCTCGTAGCGGTACGTGTGGGCCAGTTGCCCCACCAGATATTCGTCACCGCGCTGGCAATGCGCCATCAGGGCGCACAGATTGCTCTGCGTACCAGTGGGCATGAACAAGGCCGCCTCAAACCCCAGCATGGCAGCAAGCTTGTCTTGCAGGGCATTCACACTGGGGTCATCGCCAAACACGTCATCGCCCACTGCAGCTTCCATCATGGCGGCTCGCATGGTGGCCGTGGGGCGGGTCACCGTATCACTGCGCAGATCAATTATTTTGGTCATATTGGCCTCTAGCCCTTTTACTTACTTCACAAGCAGCTACGAATTCAATAGCAAATCTACTGCAGAAAGTTCTTCAGCATGGCATGGCCATGCTCGGTCAGGATGCTCTCCGGGTGAAACTGCACCCCCTCCATGCGCGCCTCAAAGGGCAAACCGGTGTGGCGCACACCCATGATTTCACCATCCTCAGTCCAGGCCGTCACGGCCAGTTCCCTGGGGCAGCTCGCGCGCTCGATCGCCAGGGAGTGGTACCGGTTAACGGTGAACTGCTGGGGCAAACCAGCAAAAACACCTTCCTGCGTAGTCGTAATGGTGCTGGTCTTGCCATGCATCAATTCCTGAGCACGAATGATTTTCCCGCCCAGTGCAGCCCCCATGCTCTGGTGTCCCAGACAGACCCCCAGAATGGGCAACTTGCCCATGAAGTGCTGAATGGCAGGCACTGAAATGCCTGCTTCCTTGGGCGAACAAGGTCCGGGTGATATCACCAATCGGTCGGGCCTGCGGGCTTCAATGTCCGCCAGGGTGACTTCGTCATTGCGGTAAACCTCCACGTCGGCGCCCAGTTCACCAAAATACTGCACGATGTTGTAGGTGAACGAATCGTAGTTGTCCACCATGAGAAGCTTGATTGGTTTTGTCATGGTCTTCACTCCAGGCCCTCTTCCACCAACTCGGCTGCGCGCAGCAAGGCACGGGCTTTGTGTTCTGTCTCTCTCCATTCCAGTTCCGGCACGCTGTCTGCCACCACGCCCGCTGCCGCCTGCACATACAGCACCTGGTTTTTGATGATGCCGGTCCGAATGGCAATGGCCACGTCCATATCACCCGCATACGACAGGTAGCCGCATGCTCCACCGTAGATGCCGCGCTTGGTGGGCTCCAGCTGGTCAATCAGTTCCATAGCGTGCACCTTGGGCGCGCCCGTCAGGGTTCCTGCCGGAAATGTGGCCTTGAGCACATCCATGCTGGTCATGCCGTCTTTGAGAGTGCCTTCGACGTTGCTCACAATGTGCATCACGTGGCTGTAACGCTCCACGCAGAACGCATCAGTGACCTTGACCGAGCCGATTTTTGCAATGCGACCAATGTCATTGCGCGCCAGATCGATCAGCATCACATGCTCGGCGCGCTCCTTGGGGTCGCCCACCAGCTCCACTTCGGCCGCCTTGTCCAGCTCTGGCGTAGCACCACGCGGGCGGGTTCCCGCCAGCGGACGAATGGTGACTTTGGTAGATGTTTTTTCGTCCTCAGTGACCCGCTCTTGTCGTACCAAAATTTCGGGTGACGCACCCACCACGTGGAAGTCGCTGCCCTGGCCGTCTGCACCACTAAAGTTGTAGTAATACATATAGGGACTGGGGTTGAGCGAACGCAGCGCTCTGTACAGGCTCAAGGGGGATTCGGTGTACCGCTTCTTGATGCGCTGACCCACCTGCACCTGCATGAAGTCGCCCCCGGCAATCAGTTCCTTGGCGCGCACCACAGCAGCCAGGTAATCTTCCTTGGCGAAATCGCGCTCTGCGGGATGCCCGGTAGTGGGCTTGACGATCGGCGCATGAACGGCCTGTGCAAGCCTGGCCTTTAGTTCGGCCAGTCGGGCCCGGCCTGCGGCATAGGCGTTGGGCTGGGCGGGATCTACATAAACCATCAAGTGCAATTTGCCCGACAGGTTGTCAATCACTGCCAGTTCCTCACACTGCAGCAGCAAGATATCAGGAGTGCCGATTTCATCGGGCGGGCACGAAGCCTGGAGTTTATTCTCGATGTAACGCACTGCGTCGTAGCCAAAGTAGCCTGCCAGACCACCGCAGAAACGCGGCATGTCCGCTCGCAATGCCACCTTGAAACGCTTTTGGTACTCCGCTATGAAATCCAGCGGGTTGGCGCTGGATGTTTCCACCACCACACCGTCGGTTACCACTTCCGTGCGGGCCTGGGCGCCAAACCCGCTGGCACGCAACAGGGTACGCGCGGGCAACCCAATAAAGCTGTAACGCCCAAAGCGCTCGCCACCGACCACCGACTCCAGCAAAAAGCTGTTGGGTGCGGGCTCGCTGAAAGCCGGGTGGCGCGCCAGCTTCAGGTAAACCGACAAAGGAGTTTCCAGATCAGCGAAGGCCTGGGCGGTTAGTGGTATTCGGTTGAAACCCTGGGTCTGAAGGGCCAGAAATTCAGATTCAGTCATTGCAATACAAATCCGTAAAGGTGAGATTCATAAGGTCATGCGAGCACTCAAAAGGTGCTTCGCGTGACAACAAAAAGAGAGTTGTTGCGCAGACCGTCTAGTTGCCGCAAGCCGCAAACAAGTTGCAGCGGGCCAGTTCGCGCGTCAGCTGAGGGCAGACAAGGTACGCCAGGGCCAGGCTCCCCGGTCGCTACAACCCGTGATGCTGATGCGGTGAATAAACATGGTCGCAGTGTAGCAAACACAGGAGGTTGTCCGTTTGACAACACATGCCCAGGACCAATCGTCGCAAAATCGCCCGCGAAAGCAAATCTGCTGCGACATTCAATTTTGTGTTGATGCGCATGTCGTTTAGCGTGTAAATTAACGATTTGTTAATGTCAATCGCCTATAAGTACACTTTTCCGGGACGTCGCATGAAACTGAGTCTGAAACTGCCGCTTGCCTTTGCCGTGTCGCTCGCCCTGCTTTTCGCGGGGGGACTGTTTGGCATCTACAAGCTCAACCACGCTATTGAACTTTTTGAACAGGACGTTCTGGGTCATGTAGCCGCGCACAAAAAAGGGGCAGAGGTTTCTGCACATTTCGCCACCGCCATCCAGGAGTGGAAAAACGTGCTGATTCGCGGAAAGAACAAGGAGGAAATGGACAAATATTGGGCCGCACACGTCAAGGAGATGGCCATTGTTGGTTCAGAACTTGAGCAGCTGGACAAACTGGTAGACAGCGGAAGCGCCGAACAGGCACTGGTTAACAAACTGCGGGCTGGTCTGCTCACTGCGCAAGAGGGATACAAGCAGGCTTTTGAGGCCTACAAGGCGGCAGACAATGACTTTGCTGCTGGCGATAAGGCTGCCAGAGGCAAAGACCGTGACGCAGCCAAATCGCTTGATGAATTGCGGGATCTATTGTCCAAACAAGAAACCGTGTCGACTGAGGAAGCCACTGCCAACGCTGCAATTGCCAACCGAATTTCGCTGAGCGTCATGCTCATCATCACCCTGATTGCCATGGTCGGTGCGGTCATGCTCAGTCGGCAAATTGCGCGCGCCATCTCTGACGCCGTAGAAGTTGCCAACAAGGTAGCGCAAGGCGACCTGACCCACACCATAGAGACCAAGGGCAATGATGAGATAGCAGCGCTCCTGCGTTCGCTCAGGGATATGCAGGACAACCTGATCAAACTAGTCACACATGTGCGCCAGGGCTCGGAGAGTGTGGCCAATGCCAGCGCCGAGATCGCCGCAGGCAATAACGACCTTTCAGCCCGCACCGAGCAACAAGCCAGCGCCCTGGAAGAAACAGCCTCCAGCATGGAGGAGTTGGGCTCTACCGTAGGACACAGCGCAGACAACGCGCGCCAGGCCAGCCAGCTGGCCACCAATGCATCGTCGGTTGCCATGCGTGGCGGTGATGTGGTGACCCAGGTGGTTGAAACCATGAGCGGCATCAATGCGTCCAGCCGCAAGATTGCCGACATCATCGGCGTGATCGATGGCATTGCCTTCCAAACCAATATTCTGGCGCTCAACGCCGCGGTGGAGGCCGCCCGCGCCGGTGAACAGGGCCGAGGCTTTGCGGTGGTGGCGAGCGAGGTGCGTGCCTTGGCCGGTCGCAGCGCCGATGCCGCCAAAGAAATCAAAGGTCTGATCAACGACAGCGTGCAAAGGGTCGAGCATGGATCAACCCTGGTGGACCAGGCCGGTGCCACCATGAACGAAGTGGTCAGCTCTATCCGCCGCGTTACCGACATCGTGGGCGAAATCAGCGCCGCCAGCAACGAACAGAATGCTGGAGTAGCCCAGGTGGGAGAGGCGATTAACCAGATCGACCAGGCCACCCAGCAAAACGCGGCGCTGGTGGAGCAAATGGCCGCAGCAGCCAGCGGTCTGAAGTCCCAGGCTGCGGATCTGGTACAAACTGTTTCGGTCTTCAAGCTCAATGCGTCGGATGAGAAGAGCAGCCACCACTCAGCACCGGCACTGTCGCACGCCGCACGCAAACCTGCACTAGGGCAAAGCACGCCAAGTGCCCGCCGCGCCCCGCCGCGCCCCGCACTAGCCACCAACGTTGCCAAGCCCCCCGCACCCAAGCCAGCGCTAGCGGCGCCGCCCAAGCCCGCTGCGCCCAAAGTGCAACCCAAACCGGCACCCGCCGGAGGCGATGACGATTGGGAAACCTTCTAAGGGAATATGCAAAACCTCAAAATCTCGCAGCGCCTGGCGCTGATCGTTGCCGCGGCGGCCTTGGTGATGCTGACTTTGGCAGGAATCACCTGGCAATCGCTCAACCACCTGGCTGAGCTGCAGGATGCTGGGGTTGTCAAATCGGCTGCCGCAGGGCAAATCAAGCATGACTCCAATCTGGGAGCTCAGGCTTACCGGGTTGTGGCCGACACCTATATCAATCGCGATTTCGAATCAGCACAAAAAAAGTGGGCGGAAATTAACGCTGAGATAGATACAGCGCTCGAAGTCGCCAACAAAGCCGCGCAAACTGATACCCAAAAGAACGAAATCCAGAAGGCCCGCACCGCAATCCAGGAAATCCGCAAGCTATATGCCGATCAGTTTCTGAGCATCACCAAGAAAGATGGAAGTCGCGACGAGTTGGCACCCGTGGACGATGCCATCGACAAGCAAATCGACAAGTTCGACGTAGCCATGAATGCGGTGGCTGCGCAACTGCAGGAACAGGCCGATGCAGCAGACGCTGCGTTTAATGAATCCGCCAAATCGGCTCGCACCTTTGTGTTGCTGGCCATCCTTGCCGGGGGCGTCGTACTTGTGCTGACAACCCAAATGGTCAGGCGCAGCATCACTCAACAGCTAGGACTGGAACTTACTGAAGCCATGGCTCTGACGCGGCGCATAGCAGCCGGTGACCTTTCGCACGAGTTCACCCACGCATCCAACGGCAGGGAAAGTCTGGCAACAGACCTTAACGCCATGCTGGACACCTTGAAAGGCATCGTCAGCTCTGTGCGGCAAGGCTCCGAAGGCGTGGCCACTGCATCTTCAGAAATTGCCCAGGGCAACCACGACCTGTCGGCGCGCACCGAACACCAGGCCAGTGCGCTGGAGCAAACGGCAGCCAGCATGGAAGAGCTCGGTTCCACCGTCAAACAAAACGCCGAGAGTGCGCGCCAGGCCAATCAATTGGCAATGACCGCGTCCACAGTCGCAGTGCAGGGCGGCGAAGTGGTGGCGCAGGTGGTAGAGACTATGCGGGGCATCAATGAGAGCAGTCGCAAGATTGCCGACATCATCAGCGTGATTGACGGCATCGCCTTCCAGACCAACATCCTGGCGCTCAATGCTGCGGTAGAGGCCGCGCGTGCCGGTGAGCAGGGTCGTGGATTTGCGGTGGTGGCCAGCGAAGTGCGCAGCCTTGCAGGGCGCTCTGCCGAAGCAGCCAAAGAAATCAAGACACTGATCGATGCCAGCGTCGATCGGGTAGCGCAGGGAACGGCGCTAGTGGACCAGGCTGGCACCACCATGACCGAGGTGGTTTCAGCCATTCAGAAAGTGAACGCCATCATGGGCGAAATCACCAACGCCAGCCACGAACAGGCCTCGGGGGTTGCCCAGGTGGGTGAGGCAGTGAACCAGATGGACCAAACCACCCAGCAAAACGCCGCGCTGGTGGAGCAAATGGCCGCAGCCGCCAGCGGCCTCAAGAATCAGGCGCAAGACCTGGTGCAGGTGGTTGCGCGGTTCAAGCTCTGAATCAAGCGACCACGGCTTGGCAGCCGGGCGATTTGGAAGTGCCTATGCGGCCAGAGCCTGCCGCATGGCATCCACCACAGACTTGTAGTCAGACTTGCCAAAAATGGCACTGCCCGCCACAAAGGTGTCCGCACCGGCGTCGGCCACGCGACGGATGTTGTCGGTCTTGATGCCACCATCCACTTCCAGCCGTATGTCTTTGCCACTGGCGTCAATGCGGCGGCGAACGTCTTCAATTTTGCGCAGGGCCGAGTCGATAAAACTCTGGCCACCAAAGCCTGGGTTCACGCTCATGATGAGCACCAGGTCGATGTCGTCAATCACCCAATCCAATACGTCCAGCGGCTCCGCCGGATTAAAGGTCAGGCCTGCCTTGATGCCCTTGCCCTTGATAGCCTGAATACTGCGATGCACATGGCTTGACGCATCGGGGTGAAAACTGATCAGGTCAGCGCCCGCATCGGCAAAGGCACCCGCCAGGGCATCGACCGGAGAAATCATCAAATGCACGTCAATGGGTACGGCCACACCTGCGGCGGTTTTGGCGTGGGGTTTGAGCGCCTGGCATACCATGGGGCCAAACGTGAGATTGGGCACATAGTGGTTGTCCATCACATCAAAGTGAATCCAGTCGGCACCGGCGGCAATCACGTTTTTCACTTCTTCACCCAGACGGGCGAAGTCGGCAGAGAGGATGGAGGGGGCAATGCGGTAGGTCATGGCAGGGGCTTTTCGAAAGGGTAATTTGTTGCAGCCATTTTCGCAGTTAGCATTACGCCATGGCCAAGTACCAATTTACCGTAGAAGTGGCGCCCGAATACCTGGCGGACCAGTCAACTCCTGACGAGGACATGTACGTGTTTGCGTACACCATCACCATTACCAACACCGGCAATGTGACCGCACAGCTGATCTCGCGTACCTGGAACGTGAACGATGCCAATGGACACACCGAAAAGGTAAAGGGCCTGGGTGTCGTCGGTCAGCAACCCCTGCTCAAACCCGGCCAATCGTTTGAGTACACCAGCGGAACACGCTTGCGCACACCCACCGGCACCATGCACGGCAGCTTTTTCTGCGTGGCCGAAGACGGAGAAAAATTCGACGCAGACATTCCCATGTTTGTGCTGGACGCACTCAGTGGCCACGAAGGCACCGGCGGCCCGCGTACGCTGCACTGATGGTCACTCGCAAGGCGGCGCCTGACATCTCCGAGCTGCTGGAGACGCTGGACCCTGACGCAGGCCTGGTGCAGCGCCATGTGTGGCTCAACACACTGCTGGACTGGATACGCGGGCGCGATGGCACTGCAGAAGCTGCGGTGGCACGCGTCAACCTGCTGCTCGATGTGCTCGATGCCCGCCCTGCCACGGCGGAGAAGGTGCAGCTCTGGTGGAGCGCGCTGGTGTCTAGTGTGGACGGCAGCACCTTGCTGTCGGACTACGGGTTCGCCTCGCGCAATGCCTTTGTGAGCGAACTGATAGAGCGACTGCACTTCAAGCTGCTTCCGGCTACGCCCGAGACCACCGATGCCTCTGAACTGTTTGGCTTGCTGTTTGACGGGCCGCAGGACGCGCAGTGGCTGGCAGCGCTGCCCGACAGTACCTTGCTGCGCCTGAGCCGATTGCTGCAGCTCCCGGCCATCGGAGCCTTTGCCAACGCACATCCTTACCTCACCCACTGGCAATGCACGCTGCTCGATGCCATGACGTTTTGCACCAGCCAGATTCGGGCCGCCGGATTTGCCGCAGACATCCGGATTCGCATGAGCCCGCAAGCCCGGGACGCCAACCCTTTTCACAGCCTGGCCGCCGACCTGAGTGCCGTTCAGAGCGCATGGTTGCGCGGACAGGACTCCACCAGTGTGGTGAAACAGTTTCGTACCCAGCTGGAAGCCTGCCGACACGCAGCGGCATCGGTTTACACCCACCTCGATGCCCATGGCATATCGGTGGACCTGGTGTTTCGTCTGCGCCAGTTACGCGAACGCGTACTGCGGGTGCGCGCCCTGATGGACTGCCTGCTGGACGACAACACCCACCACGCCAGCGCGCAATTGGTTGCACACCTGGCCAGCGTGCGCCAGGAGCAGCACAGCATTGGCGCACTGGTGGCTTCCAACTCCACCCTGATTGCCGCCAAGGTGGCCGAACGCAGCTCGGAGGCGGGCGAGCACTACATCACACGCAACCACAGCGAGTACCGGGCCATGCTGGCCAATGCGGCGGGCGGTGGCGCGCTGACGGCGGTGACCACCGCAATGAAATTTGCGGTGATGGCTCTGGGTTTGTCTGCATTTTGGTATGGCTTCTGGTCGGGAATGGCTTATGCCGCCAGCTTTGTCGTGATCCAACTGTTGCACTTCACACTGGCCACCAAACAACCGGCCATGACGGCACCGGCCATGGCAGCCAAACTCAAGGACATTGGCGATTCCCAGGCATTGGGAGGCTTTGTGGACGAAGTCACCCATCTGGTGCGATCCCAGGTGGCGGCCGTGATTGGCAACGTGGCTGTTGTTTTTCCAACGGTCATAGTGCTGTCGCTGCTCATGCAATGGGGCGCTGGCCAACCCATGATCAACGCCGAGCAGGCGCAGTATGTGTTGCATTCGCTTACCCTGCTCGGGCCTTCACTTTTGTTTGCAGCATTTACCGGGGTACTGCTGTTTGCCAGCAGCATCGTCGCAGGCTGGGTGGAGAACTGGTTTGTGCTGCACCGGCTGGACTCGGCCATACGCTACAACCCGCGCATTACCGCCAGTCTGGGCGTCGCAAGGGCCAACCGTTGGGCCCACTTCATGCGGAACAACATTTCGGGCCTGGCTGCCAATGTGTCGCTGGGCTTCATGCTCGGTCTGGTGCCTGTCATTTTGGACTTTGTGGGGCCTGCACTGGATGTCCGACACGTCACACTGTCGGCCGGGCAATTGGGGGCGGCGTGCGCCAGCCTGGGTTGGGAGGTCGTGCGCAACCCGGCGTTTTGGTGGGCGGTAGCCAGCATTCCACTGATTGGCCTTTTGAACCTGGGGGTGAGTTTTTACCTGGCGTTCAGGGTTGCACTGCAGGCCCACAACATCTCTGGCGTAGACCGCGCGCGCATCAACCAGGCCATACGGGCTCGCTTGCGGCAAGCCCCTCGGAGTTTTTTTTGGCCTGCCAGGGAAAACGATGTCTGAGCTGGGCGAGTTCGAACTGATCGCCCGCTACTTCAAGCGGCCTGAACGTGCCTTGGGCGCGGGCGTAGCGCTGGGTGTGGGTGACGACTGCGCGCTGCTGCAACCGGGTGCTGGCATGCAGTTGGCCGTGTCCAGCGACATGCTGGTAAGTGGCAGGCATTTTTTTGCAGATGTTGACCCGCGCACGCTGGGCCACAAGGCCTTGGCCGTGAACCTCAGCGATCTGGCCGCCTGCGGCGCCCGACCCCTGGGATTTACGCTGGCACTCGCGTTACCAACGGCAAACGCCGATTGGCTGGCCGCGTTCTCAGAAGGCTTGTTTGCCTTGGCAGATGCCCACCATTGCATTCTGGTGGGCGGCGACACCACACGCGGGCCGCTCAATATCTGCATCACGGTGTTTGGAGAAGTTCCGCCGGGCCATGCCCTGCTGCGCAGTGGCGCAAGGGCTGGCGACGATGTGTATGTCAGCGGCACGCTGGGCGATGCAGCGCTGGCTCTGAAAGCCATGCTGGGCGAGATCGAACTACCGCCCGAGGTCCTGATGCAAGCACGCAAGCGCCTGGAACAACCTGCGCCACGGGTGGCCTTGGGGCTGGCTCTGCGTGGTATCGCCACAGCCGCCGCCGATGTGAGCGATGGGCTGGTGGGTGATCTGGGACACATCCTCGAGCAAAGTGGAGTAGGAGCTACCGTCCATACGGAAATTGCTACAAGCTTGATAGCATCTCATGCATATTTCATGGGCGCTAGCGGCCCAAACGATCTTCAAAAAATGGCACCTCAACTGTTGCAGTGCGCTCTGGCGGGAGGCGACGACTACGAACTCGTGTTTACTGCCCCCGCAACGAATCGCGAGGCTGTTCTATCCGCCGCGCAACGCAGCGCCACAGTGGTAACGCGCATCGGCCGCATTGACAGTGAGCCCGGCCTTCGATTGATCGACGCTCAGGGCAAGCCTTTGGCGCAGCAACTCGCGTCCTTTGACCACTTCGGAACCTGAATCCGGAAAACCCCGAGAATCCATCCATGCTCATCGTCACCACCACCATCGCCTGCCTGCTGTCGCTATTTTTCGTGCGGCTTACCTTCAACGTGATTAACCTGCGCCGTAAGTTGAAGGTCAGCCTGGGAACGGGCGGGCACGACTCGCTGGAGCGAGCTATCCGGGCGCACGGCAATTTTGCGGAGTACGTGCCCATGTCGCTTTTGCTGCTGGCGTGCCTGGAATTCAACAGTGCCCCGGGGCTACTGGTGTGGGCGCTGGGCATTGCGCTGCTGGCTGGACGGGTAGTGCACGCCATTGGCATCAATGCACCGTCAAAAGGAGCCTCCATGAACCGGGTGCGCGGTATGGTTGTGACGCTGTCTACGCTGATGGCCCTGGCGTTCTGTAATCTGGGCTGGATGGTTTACCAGCTCAGCGCCTGACTGACGCCCCGGCCTATGGCGCCCGAGGATCTGCAACTGCTAGTGACCCGCGCCATGCCCTTTGGCAAACACCAGGGCCGCCTGATTGCCGACCTTCCGGGTGACTACCTGCGCTGGTTCGTGCGCGAGGGTGTGCCCAAGGGGGAAATTGGCCGCCTGATCGCGCTGATGCATGAAATTGACCACAACGGGCTGTCGCATCTGCTGCAGCCGTTGAGGCAACACATCAATAAGGCTTGAAGTTATCCGTCTTGCTGCGCGAGGGCGCCGGTGCTGGCAGGGCTCTGGAGGCGCGGCGCTCCGCTGGACGGGGTAGGGCCCGACCAACTTCAGCCACCACGCTGTCCGACGTCTTGAAGAAAGCAATGCTGTTCTGCAACTGTGCGGCCTGTGTGGACAGGGCTTCACTGGTCGACGCCAACTCTTCAGAAGCGCTGGCATTTTGTTGCGTGGCTCTGGAAAGTTGCCCCATGGCGCCCCCAATTTTGACCACTGAATCAGACTGCTCCGCACTGGCAGCCGAGATCTCTTGCACCAGTTCACTGGTCTTCTGAATACTGGGAACGATCTCATCGAGCAAGCGACCGGCGCGCTCAGCAGTCGAAACAGAAGTGCTCGCCAGATCGCCAATTTCCCTGGCGGCCTCCTGGCTGCGCTCTGCGAGCTTTCTCACCTCCGCCGCAACCACTGCAAACCCCTTGCCGTGCTCACCCGCGCGGGCTGCTTCGATGGCGGCGTTGAGCGCCAGCAGATTGGTCTGGTAGGCAATGTCATCCACGATACCGATTTTGGTGGCGATCTGCTTCATGGCGTGGACCGTCTGACTGACTGCCTGCCCACCATCCACCGCCTCTTTGCTTGCCTTGCTGGCCATGGTGTCGGTCACCTTGGCGTTGTCCGAGTTCTGATTGATGGACGCAGACATGGTTTCGATTTGATGGCTGGTTTCCTCCACCCCGGCGGCTTGCTGGCTGGCCGACTCGGAGAGTGCCTGGGCCGTTGAATTCACCTGCCCTGCTGCACCGGAGAGCGCGTCTGAAGCATTGCGCACTTCACCCATAACGCGCGTCAGGTTCACTGAGGTGGTGTTGGCGCTGTTCTTTACTTCACCAAAAAGCCCACGGTAGTCGCTGGTGATGCGGTGAGTGAGGTCCCCCTGCGCCAAGGCCTCGAGCGCTTTTGCCGTGTCCCCCATGACGCCCTGCGTAGTCTCCAGCAGCTGGTTCATGCCAGCGGATAAATTGGCAAAGAAACCGGATTTTCCATGAAGGCTGACACGCCCAGTCAGGTCGCCTCCGGTAGCGGCCTCAACAATGCGGGAGACTTCCCGCTCGCTGGCAATCTCGTCCGTTCTGTCGACCCACTGCGTGATTCGCCCAATCGTTTGACCTTCCCCGTTTTGCACAGGCCGGGCCAACAGTCGCAAATTGCGCCCCTGGACTTCCATATCGACCGTCTCTCCCGAGCGCACAGCCCGATCGAACTGCGCAGCATCGTCTGCGTTGCTAAACAGGGTGCTGAGCTTGTTGCCATAAAACTTGTCGGCGTCAAAAGTGGGTCCGCCAAAAAGCTTTAGCAGGTCTTTGGCAGGAGGGGTGGCGTGCACCAGTTGGGCATCCGCGTTGGAGACGGTAACGCACACCGGCAGACTGTCCAGCGACAAGCGAATGCGCTGATTGAAGGTGGCAGCCTGGGCACTGGCCTTCATGGCAGACTGCACCTGGTCCATGGCATCGCTGATGCGCGCCTTTTGGCCGGGCAGGCGCTCCATGGATTCGTCCAGATGGCCGTTGACGTATCGATTGACCACCGCAATGATGCGAGTCGAGTCAGCGATATGGGAGGCGACCAACGCATTGGTGGAGCCCGCCATTTCACCGAAAGCGCCAGGCAATCCTTGCTCGCTCATGCGAAAGTCAATGACGCCGGCATTGTGCTGCATGGCCATTTCCGACTGTTGGGCCTGGTACTTCTGAAGAATGCTCTGCATGTTTTGCATTGACGCCATCAGAGAACTGTCGTCTCCCTGAATCACCGGCACCGCGTAATTCAGGTCTCCACTAGCGACCGCATTCACCACCTTGGCAGCATCCTTGGGATCGCCCCCCAGATTGGTCCGCAATGTTCGTGTCAGGTAGTTGCCGGTAAACACCGCCAGCACCATCAACACGGCGTACCCCACCAGCGTGGTGGTGATGATCTGACTGATTTGATCGCGAGCCTTCTCTGCAGTTGCGTCTGCCAGACTGGCTATCGTCTGGGCATCTTGCGCCACACCGCCGGTGAGTTTTCCAAAAGCCACTGCAGTTTCTTCGTCATCAGCGCTGGGCGACTTCTGTTTGAGAATGGCGCCCACTAGAGCCCTATAACCAGGCCAGTCTTTGACTGCTTTCTCCAGTTCAGGGAGCTTGCTGGCCGCTTGGGGCATCAGTCGCTCTACCTCAGCCAGTGCTTTCTCGGTGGCAGTGCGGGCGCCTTTGGAACCCTCTGTCAGGATCACCTCACCAATTCCACGCAACGTACTGTCCAGTGCAACCCGCAGTTCTTCTGCAAGATGGGCATCGTCCATGGTGGCGTTAGCCCGGCTAAAACCCGACCAGGCCAGCACACCCAGCCCGGCACACGCCAGCACCATTCCAATGACGCCCAGGCGCACCTGATTGGCCAGCGTTTGAGGCAGAAAATTCATAACCATGTCCCTTCCAGATCAAAAAAAAGGGCCCAAGGGCCCTTTCCACTTCAGCGCTCAGAGGGCAAGTTTTTGCCGGACCACTCGGAATAGCCGCCACGGAAGTAGGACACGTTCTTGTAACCTTCCTTGATTGCCAGAACCGCCGCCTTGTAGGACTTCCAGCCTGTAGGACCGTCACTGTAGAAAACCACCGCAGCGGCCTTGTCGGCAGGGATTTTGGCGAAATCAAAGGAGTCGTCAGATGCCTTGAAATTTTCCACTTTGTCGCTTTTCTCTTTGTATACGGCCGAGACCGCTGCAGGGATGTGCCCTTTGCCAAAATTCAGCGGGCTGCGCGTATCCACAAACACAGCACTCTTGGCTTTGGAGATCGAGGCAGCCTCATCCACCGAGATGACTTTGCCACCCTTGAGGGTCGTTGGCGTCTGGGGATCGTCGGCATAGGCAAAAACCGACAAGGAAGAAACAAGAATGGCAACAGCGGTACGGCGAAGCATGGATATCTCCTTGAAAATAGTGAAAATTGCAACTGTCTTATCGAGACTGACTAATTTACACCAGTTTTTTTGCGGATTCCCGACAAGGTCTGGTGGCGAACTATGATTTGAGCTGCTTGGTTATAGATCCCGACCAAAGTCCGCTTTCAGAACATTTCAAAGCACCTTAATGACAGATCACAAACAAACGCCTCCCCGTCGGCAGTTCACGCTCGCCCAACGGGTGATCGCCATGTCCTCCGCCGTGGTGGTGATGGCCCTCCTGTCGACCCTGCTCGCCATAGCAGCTTCACGCATCGTCCAGAGTAGTGAGGCGGCATCCTCCGATCTTTCGTCATTGCATGATGCGGTCACCTCGGTGATGCGGGGTGCCGGAGACCTTGTACTCACTGAGGGCTCCAAAAGTGCCCGTGAGCTGGTGGTCAGCAGCACAGCAAAAGTCGACAAGTTTTTCCCGGAAGCCGTGAAGGTCACTCCCGAGTTGCAAAAAGAACTGACGTTGTGGAGCACCGCCAAAACCGCAATTGAAAAGTTGCTGCAAAACAAGAAGATTGGCCCGGAGGACGAGACATCCCTAATTGCCTACGGTTCGCTGCAAGAGCAAATGCAGGCCATCAATCAAGCCGTCAGTGGAGCGGAGGCCGCTTTTTCGAGTGCCGCTATTGAACAAACAGACCGGTCTTTTCTGGTGATCGTAGCGTGCTTGCTCATCATTACGGCCATCTCTGCGCTCAGTGGCATTCTCGTGGTTCGCGCTATCAGCCAGCGTGTCGGCGGAGACCCCCGTGAGGTGGTTTACGCGGTGCGCTCCATCGTGGCAGGCGATCTGACAAAGCATCAGAACAAGCACGCCGTGGTTAGCGGCAGTATTCTGGCTGAAATGCATGACATGCAAGGCACCTTGGCATCCATGGTGGGTGACATACGGCAGCAGTCCGATGAGCTCGCCAGTGTGGCGCAGCAAATTGGCGCCAGTTCTGGAAGTCTGCACGACCGCACCATTGAGGCTGCCGGGCAATTGGCACAGTCTGCAACCGCAACCCATGAGCTCACAGACAGGGCAACCCAAACGGCAGACATGGCCCATCAGGCCAGCAGCATGGCCAACTCAGCCAGTGCCTTGGCCAGTCAGGGCGGCCAGGCAGTGGGCCGCGTGGTTGAAACCATGCAGCAGATCAATCAGTCCTCACAGAAGATCAGCGAGATCATCAGTGTGATTGATGGCATTGCCTTTCAGACCAATATTCTGGCGCTCAATGCAGCGGTAGAGGCCGCTCGCGCAGGAGAGCAGGGGCGGGGATTTGCGGTCGTTGCATCCGAAGTGCGTGCCCTTGCGGGCCGCAGTGCCGAAGCGGCAAGAGAAATCAAGAGCCTCATCGCCAGCAGTGTCAATTCCGTGGAGGCCGGACGCCTGCAAGTGGAGCGCGCCGGAGCGACGATGGACGATATTGTTTCGGGCGTTGCTGGGGTTACAGACCTCATTGGCCAGATTTCTGAGGCAGCTTCGGGGCAACGTGACGCCTTGTCCGTGCTCTCACAAACCATTGCCGCCGTAGACGACATCACACAGAAAAACGTGCATGTGGTGGACGATTCTGCCGCTGCCACTTTGCGTCTGCAAAATCAGGCTAACAGTCTGGTGAAGTCGGTATCCCGATTCAAAACCTGACCCGTCTGTGGGCTAGCGGGCCAGGCAGTTTTTTGGCCCCCCGATAATTGGCCCATGCAAGAGAACTTTGTCCTCGTCGATGACAACGTCGTCATCCCGGCACCCATGGGCCGCCCTAGCCTGCGCTTCATGATCTCGCACCCGGCACACCTGCTGGCTTTGGGCTTTGGCTCCGGGCTGTCGCGGGTCGCTCCCGGCACTGCGGGCACCTTGTGGGCCTGGTTGTCGTTTGTGGTGCTGGCACCGTGGCTTAGTGACACTGGCTGGGCGTGGCTCATAGCGCTGTCTTTGCCAGTGGGTTGGTGGGCCTGCACGGTCACGGCGCGCCACATGGGCGTGATGGACCCGGGAAGCATCGTGTGGGATGAGGTGGTGGCGTTCTGGCTTGTGCTGTGGCTGGTCATGCCAGCCGGGGTGCTGGGGCAGATCATGGCCTTTGGCCTGTTTCGCTTTTTTGATGCTGTCAAACCCGGCCCGGTGGGCTGGGCCGATGCGCTGTTTCACCACGTGGACCCAGCCACTGACCGCCAGGCCTGGACCAAAGCGGGCCTGGGAATCATGCTTGACGATCTGGTGGCAGCCGGTTGCACTTTGCTGGTGATTGCGTTGTGGCGGTTTGCATGACCTCGCCTCTGAACTCTGATTTGCTATCAAATACGGAGCTACTCACGCAACACCTGCGTGCGTCAGTGGCCGATTTTCTTCTGAATAATGGGCTGATGTTGGCCACGGCCGAAAGCTGCACCGGCGGCATGATCGCGGCTGCCTGCACAGACCTGGCAGGCTCCAGCGCCTGGTTTGAGCGTGGTTTCGTCACCTACTCCAACGCTGCAAAAACGGAGATGCTGGGTGTGCCTGCAAACCTTATTGCTGAACACGGTGCCGTCAGCGAACCGGTAGCGCGCGCCATGGCGGCAGGGGCCTTGCAGCACTCTGCGGCCCAGGTGTCAGTGGCCGTGACTGGCATTGCGGGCCCCACTGGCGGTAGTGCAGACAAGCCCGTGGGCACCGTCTGGTTTGCATGGGCTTCGCCACAAGGCGTGCGCAGTGAGGTACGGCAGTTTGACGGAGACCGCGCCGCGGTACGCAAGGCTACGGTGTTGCATGCGCTGCAAGGCCTACTGGTCTGAGCTCCCCTGGTCGTAAAAAACTACCTGGTTTCCACCCTGTGATTTGGCCTGATACATGGCTGCGTCGGCCAGCTTGATCAGTTCCTCCGGACCACCGGCCACGTCAGAAACCACGAGTGCGCCCACGCTGGCGGAGCTTTGCACTGAGTGACCGCCAATCTGGTAACTTTGTCCCAAGGTCTGCAAGATTTTTTCGCACACCTGCTGGGCATGGCCCGAAGCCGAACGCACGATAGTTCCTGCATCTTCTAGCAACACCACAAACTCATCCCCGCCGAGCCTGGCTACGGTGTCATTGACGCGCACACACTGGCGGATTCGATGAGCAACTTGGGTTAACAGCAAATCCCCCGATTCATGCCCCAGAGAATCGTTGACAGCTTTAAGCTTGTCCACATCAACAAACAACAAAGCAGCCACCTGCTGGCGTCGGGTGGTGGCCGCCAGCGTCTGCTCCATCCTCTCCGTCAGCAAACGTCGATTGGCCAAGCCGGTCAGTGGATCGTGGAAAGCCATGGTGCGAATCTGCTCTTCGCGAGTGCGGCGTTCGGACACGTCGCGGCCAATACCCCGATAGCCCAGAAACCCTCCCTGCCGGTCAAACATGGGCTCGCCACTGATCGAGTGCCAGACGATGCGCCCGTCAGTGACAGGAACCTGAAACTCAAAATTGTGGAATGACTCATGCCGTGTCATGCAGGCCAGATGCTGCGCCCAGTCTTCTTGCGTCAAGCTCAGCGACCCTAATTCCTGACGGGTCTTGCCTATCACGGTTTCTGCGCCAGAGATGCTCACATCGACATGGTTGATGTCAAGTCGGGTGAAGCGAAACTCGGTGTCGATCTCCCAATACCAGTCTGACGACAGGGTGGTCATCGCGCGAAAACGTTTCTCGCTTTCTTCCAGAGCCACCCTGGCCTGGTATTCGTGCGTGATCTCCTGCACAGTGCCTTCGTAAAAAAGGATATCTCCCTTGTCGTCGTGCACTACATGCGAGTTCACCCTGACCCAAATGCGTTCGCGGGTCTTGTGGCGGTAGACCTCGGAATCAAAATTAATCACACGGCCGTGTTTTGCTAACAACTCTTTAAACAGCGCCCGCCGCTGGGGGTCCACGTACCACTCGGTCGCCAGGTCTTTGGTCGCAGCCAGCATCTCCGCCTCAGAATCGTACCCGTCCAGGCGCACCAAGGCCGCGTTGGCCCGAATTTGCCTGCCATCCGGACTAGACCGGTAGGCACCGATAGGCAATAACTCAAAGAAGGTAGAAAAATCTGCGCTGGCCATGTCCCAAGATGCTCCCAATGGCAGTAATGTAGTGCCATCGGGACGGCTTATCGCATCAGGTGCGAATGAAATCCTGCAGCCTGCGGCGGGGAGAGGGGCCAATCGGCGCTCCGTACCCCACCCGCGCCCACATTTGCAAGGTTTGGCCCGGCTGGGTAGCTCCAGTCAGTTTATGAATCTCCTGGTAGGGGACCTTTTGCTCTGCATACTCCTGCAAGGCCTGTGACAGCGGCTGCATCACCAAGCCCTGGGCAGTGGCGGCCAGTTGCACGCGAACATAAGCCCGCCCGGCGTTGATCTGGGTGGCCCGGTCGTTGGCGTCGGTCACCATCCACAAGAAGCCCGGGGTCGACTCCATTTTTTCGCCGAAGTCCTTGATCTGACTGGTCGTCGCATAGTCTTGTGGCGAAGGCGGTTTGCTTTTGTCAAATAGCCCCAGCTTGGACAAAGCCACTGGCACGGCCGCAAGCAATGAGAGCCCGTCGCGGTGCTGCGATATCTCGGAAGCCCCCACCCGCAGCACATCGAAAGATTCCATGATGGTGCGCGGCGTGACAAGCTCAATGCGCCAGGCCTCCTGTGCAATGCTCCTGTGGGTTTTCATCTGCGCAGGGTTCTCCAACCCCACATGCCCCAAGCGCACACCCGGGTCCTGGATACTGCTCGCCATGGCAGCCCATGCGGACTCTGGCACCGCGCGTGCCAGGTCGTACAAACCGCGGTGGGTATGGCGATGCAGCAGGTGCGCAAACAGCGGATCTCTTTTTACCGTTGCATCGGGGGTAAGGCGTAT
>CAJBMJ010000309.1 GCA_903954045.1 uncultured beta proteobacterium
ATCGCCACCATCTCGTCAGGTTTGAGCCTGGCAGCCATATCTGCCATGGCCGTGCTTTTGCGCTGGCCAGTCCTGAAGTTTTCCAGTTGCTTGGCGATGTATTCGTAATGCTGCCCAGCCAGCTTGGGAAACACTTCGCTGGAAGATTCCCCACTCTCACCATGGCACACAAAACACGAACCCATCACAATTTTTTCAGCGCGGGCCTGATCGGCCTGCGCCCAAACCGGGCCGAACATCAACCAACATAGCGCAGCAGCAGCGGTGTAGTCAATGGACTTCATCGGCCTAACCCAGGGTATCGGCCCAGATGCCACGCGCCCATGCATGGGCAAAGCGACCCTCCAGCTCGCTGGCAGCCCTGGATACGCCACCAGACCCTGCCACCGTCACCATGGTTTTCTTGTCGGGATCATAGGTGTGTACGCTGGCCACATGCACAGCGTCTTCCTCGCTCACAAAACTGTAGCAGGTGTTGTTGTAGATGGGCGTGGGGTTGGGTTCTTTGCCCGTTAACAAGGCCACCACGGCTGCAGCACAGGTCTTGCCATGCTGATTGGCCATGTGACCTGACTTGGGCATGCCCGGAGCAATCTGGATGGAGTCTCCCAAAACGTGAACATTTTTGGCGGCCTTGGATTCAAAGGTCAAAAAGTCAACCTCACACCAGCGCTTGTTGGCCGTAGCCAGTCCGGTTTTGACCGCAATCTCACCCGCGCGCATGGAGGGAATGACATTCAGAACATCGGCCCGCACATCATCGTGAAACTCGAACTTCAGTGTGTTCTTGCCAACATCCACATCACTCAAACCGTGTTTGGGCCGGTATTCAATCATGCCTTTGTAACGCTCCGCCCAGGCTTTCTTGAATAACGGGCCTTTGGAGGTGACATCCTCATTGGCATCGAGAATCAACACCTTGGACTTCGGTTTGGCCTTGCTCAGGTAATTGGCAACCTGGCAGGCCCGCTCGTACGGCCCAGGTGGGCAGCGGTAGGGTGCCAGCGGAATTGCCATGGCAAAAACACCACCGTCTGGCATGGATTCAAGCTGCTGGCGCAGGGCCAGCGTTTGTGGCCCGGCTTTCCAGGCGTGCAGTACCTTGTCTTTGGCACCCGGTGTTGCCATGCCGGGCAATGTCTCCCACATGAAATCCACGCCTGGCGAAACAACAACCCGGTCGTACCCCAGCTCGGAGCCGCCGGCCAACTTCACCAATCTCTTTTCAGTGTCAATGGACACCACCGAATCGCGTACCAGCGTGACACCGTGTTTGACCAGGCCGTCGTAGGGGGTAGTGATGTCTGCCATCGTCTTGATGCCGCCAAGTACCAAGTTGGAGATCGGACACGAAACGAAAGATGAATTGGGTTCAATCAGTGTTACGCCGATGCCGAAATCCGACCACATGCGGATGTACTTGGCAGTCGTTGCACCACCAAAACCACCACCGATCACGACCACCTTGGGACCGCGACCATTGCCCGTGGATGCACAACCCGAAAGCACACCCAGCGTTGCAGACGCTCCCAATACCGAACCGACGCTCAGCGTTTTGACAAATTGACGACGTTTCATGTTGTTCACCTTACTTCTTGAGAGCCGAAAAATAGATGGCGAGCTGGACGATTTGCTCGTCCGAATACCCTTTTGCCAACTGATTCATCAGGGTTGCAGGTTTCTTGCCAGACTTGAAGTCCTGCATTTTTGTCAGCAGGTCATCCTTGGGCTTGCCGGCCAGGGACTCCATGCCCGGCTGGGCTACGCCATTGGTTCCATGGCATCCTGCGCAGGACGCCGCCATGCTGCGTATTTGAAGGGCGTCTGCTTGGGAAGCCAGACAGCTGCCAGCGAGTGTCAGGCTCAACACAAATTTGGGAACAATATGCACGTCGTCTCCTGCTTATGGTTGTTGAAAGTATCCATCGGACCCCAAACCCACGGGTGCGCAAGCGTTCGTATATGAGTGGTTTCGGATGTACAAATAGTAAGGCCTGATCGCAAATTTTGGCTCCGTACAAACCCGCAAAGAATTCCGGCGAATGATGGCAGGCAGTGCGCCCGGGCTGAATCCGTGCTAA
>CAJBMJ010000310.1 GCA_903954045.1 uncultured beta proteobacterium
CATACGCAACACTGAGCCGACCGGCACGCACCTGCCCATCATTGCGATTACCGCCAACGCCATGCAAGGCGAAGCCCAGCGCTGCCGCGAGCGCGGTATGGACGACTACCTGAGCAAGCCGCTGCGCATGAATGAGTTGGGCCCGATGCTGCACAAATGGCTGCCGCTGGAGGCTGGCCCTCCCGTTCGCCTTGAGCCTGTCGAAGGGGTGGTAGATACAACAACCTTCCCCCTCTGGAACCCCGCCACCTTGAGCGAGCTGGTCGGAGACAACCCGGGCATGCACCAGCGCTTGCTGGCGCGGTTTTTGGACAACGCGCAAACCCAGGTTGCGCAGATCACCGCTGCCGCTGCGGTAAACGACACCGCCGCGCTGGCCGGGGTGGCGCACACGCTCAAGTCAGCTGCCCGCTCGGTGGGCGCGCTGGCGCTGGGCGAGCTGTGCCAGCAATTGGAGACCGCCGGCAAGGCGGGCGAGCCCCCCCAATGCCAGCAACTGGCAGCCGGTCTGGAAGCCGCGTTCAGTGCTGCCAGCGGGGAAATTAATGATCATTTAGGCCGCTAGCGCACGTGCCATAAGCGTAAGCAGCTATCAAAATAAGAGCACCAATTCTTCATAAAAATCACGCCCATGATCTGGACCAACTTCTTCAATCGCTCCGACGACCTCAGTCTGTTGGTGCTCAGCGCGTATGACGGCCAACTGGTGGCGCTGTCAGTTCTGATTGCTATTGCGGCTGCGGTGCTGAGCCTGCATGTGGTCGGTGTGGCCCAGCGGGCGGTAGATGCGCGGTTGCGCAGCATCGCTGTGACCAGCGGCGCTTTGGTGCTGGGCGTGGGGGTGTGGTCGATGCATTTCATTGGCATGCTGGCCCTGCGCCTGTGCGCTACGGTGAGCTATGACCTGCCGCTCACCCTGGCCTCGGTGTTGCCCGGCCTGTTTGCGGCCTGGGTTGCACTGCGGCTACTCATTGGCACCGAGGTATCCAACCGACAACTGGCGGTGAGTGGTGTGCTGGTCGGCGCTGGCATTGGCGCCATGCACTACCTGGGGTCCCCTCGTTTTCAGTGCAATAACTGGCGGTACGCAAAGCTAGCACTGGCGCGGGGGTGGTGTTGGTAGATCGTTGACTTCATTGGTTTTCCTGTTCACTTTCCAAACGGGTATCGTGGCCTCCCACTTTTGAGGTTCACGATGCAGGGTTGGCAGACGACGTTTTTGGGCTTGCACGAGCTGCCCCGCGATATCAGCGACTTCGAGATGAAGGCGTTTTTCACGTTCGATGGTGCTGAGCGCGAGGCAATCAGCACGCGCCGCGGTGACGCTCACAAGCTGGGCTTGGCGCTGCACATCGGTTTCCTGCGCATGAGTGGCCGCTTGCTTTATGCGTTTCGGGTGATTCCCGTCTTCCTATGGCGCCACTTGAGCGAGGAACTTGGCATTGCCACCCCTGATGTGGCTTCGCTGCGCACACTGTATGGCCGTGAAAAGACGCTGTTTGACCACCAGCAGCTGGCCTGCACGGTCCTGGGTTTTCGCTGGATGAGCGAGCACCAACGCCGCTCCCTGGTGCGTGAACTGCGGGACGAAGTGGCCCGTTGCGCCGACCGCGATCAACTGCTGGTGAGGGCCCGCCAATGGTTGTACAAGAACAAGCTGGTGATCGTGCACGAGCGAGCCATCCGGTCCTTGATTGCGAGCGCACTCACCCAGCTCGAGGCGGAAACAGGTGCCGCCATCGCCGCCAGCGTCGATGCAGCAGCCCTTGATCGGTGGCGAACCACGGTGGCAGAACTGCGCCCAGATGGGCAAACCCAACAAAGCTGGCTGTGGGCAGCACCGGCCAAGCACTCAACCCGCCAAATCAGCGAGGTACTGGAACGCATCAACCTGCTGTACGCGCTGGACGTTCATAAACACCTGGCAGACATCCCCGATCTCATCTTGCGCCGCTACGCGCGCCGACTGGTCTCCAGGCCACCATCTGCCGGAGCCAAGATCAAGGAGCCAGCGCGCACCGTGGAGGTGGCCTGCTTTCTGCGGTACTGCCTGTTCACCACGACAGACCAATTGATTTTGATGGTTCAGCGCAGGATCGCCGATCTGTGGCGTCAGGCTGCCGCCGAGGTCCCCGCCACCGTCAACTGGGCCGCAATGTACAAAACGCTGCTGGGTGAAGTGGAGGCCTTGAGCGCCAATGTTGCCGTGCCCGATGTCGAACTACGGGCAGGTCTTGAAGCCTTGGTCACCGAAACCCAAAAACGCAAACCACCGAGCAGGGCCTCCCTGGTACGCGAAGGCTTGATAGATGGCATTCGACCCGTGCGGTCGCTGCTCGTCGCCATTGCAAAACTCCCGTGGCAGGCCACCGGCGAGCATCCGGCCATCGAATCCTTGGCCAAGCTGCAAGGGCTTTATCTCAAAAGTTCCAGAATGCTGCCCGACGATGTTGTGGCCCCAAGTCTGGGAAGGGTTTGGCAGGGTTCGATTTCTAGTCCAGACCGGGAGCGGGCGTTTCAGGCGTTGGAGGTGGGGACCTTGTTTGCCCTGCGCCGCGCGGTGCGCAATGGCTCGGTTTGGATCGAACACAGCCTGAGCTTTAGGGGCCGTGCACGCTTGTTCTTCACGGATGAGCGCTGGAAAGACGAGTCCAAGAAGCACTATGCCCGTCTACCCTTGCCAGGCAAGGCGGCCACATTCTTGAAGCCATTACTGGAAAGAGTAACTGCCGGTGTAGAGGCGGTGGCCGAGGCGGCGCGCTGTGGTGCACTGCGCGTCGACGATGAGCTCCATCTCTCAGCTCTCCCCGCTGAAGACGAAGACCCAGAAGTGACCAAGCTACGGGCAGCTCTGGATCACCGTATTGGTGAGGTGCAGTTACCAGAAGTGATTCTGGCCGTTGACGCTCAGGTGCGATTTAGCTGGATCATGCTCGGGCGGGAGCCGCGCTCTACCGACGAGTTGCTGATGGTCTATGCCGGCATCATGGCCCACGGCACCAGTCTGACGGCTGTCGAGTGCGCGCGCATGATCCCACAACTGTCTGCCACCAGCATCCGCCAGGCCATGCGCTGGGCGCGGGACGAACGTCGCCTGAGTCAGGCCTGCCAGGCGGTATTGGAATTCATGCAACGCCACCCGATTGCTGCCACTTGGGGTCGCTCGGATTTGGCGTCGTCTGACATGATGAGCATGGAGACCACCAAACGGGTTTGGCAGGCCCGACTCGACCCCCGGCGCAATACGCCTTCCGTCGGCATTTACTCCCATGTGCGGGACCGTTGGGGGATCTTCCACGCCCAGCCGTTCGTGCTTAATGAGCGCCAGGCGGGCGTGGCCATCGAAGGCGTCATCCGCCACGAGCGGCTGGAGACCAGTCAACTGGCGGTGGACACCCACGGCTACACCGACTTTGCCATGGCGCTGGCCAAGCTGTTGGGCTTTGATCTGTGCCCGCGGTTGAAAGAATTGAAGCAGCGACATCTGTTCGTGCCTCGCGGTACCAAGGTGCCAGAAGAGATAAAGGCAGTGTGCGAGGCCAACATCGACATTGCCTTGATCGAAAAGCATTGGGACAGTCTGGTGCACTTGGCAGCATCCGTGATGAGTGGCCATGCCAGTGCGGTGGCAGCTTTGGCACGGTTTGGCTCTGCCGCCCAGGGCGATCCGATCTATGACGCTGGCGTGCAGTTGGGTCGATTGCTGCGAACGACGTTCCTGGCGGACTACTTTGTTAAGGACGCTTTCAGAAACGAATTGCGCCGGGTGCTCAATCGAGGTGAGGCGGTCAATGCGCTCAAGCGGGCAATTTACACCGGCCGGATCAGCCCGGCGCAAGCCAAACGTGTTGATGAAATGCAGGCCGTGGCCGACGCGTTGAGCCTGATGGCCAACATCGTGATGGCCTGGAACACAACGCAAATGCAGGCGGTACTGGATCGCTGGTCGAACCGACGCCAAGTAATTCCGCCGGAGTTGATTGGGAAGATTGCTCCCACCAGGCTGGAGAGCATCAACTTGCGGGGAGTGTTTCGCTTCCCAGTTGACCGTTATGCCGATCAAATCCTGCCCTCGCAGGGTGCGCCGATAACTGGGACCAATGGGTGAAACCGATCACGGTTTGACGCCACGAATCATGGATTTGAAAGTGAACAGGAAAACCAATGAAATCAACGATCTACCAATACCACCCCCGCGCCAGTGCTAGCTTTGCGTACCGCCAGTTATTGCACTGAAAACGAGGGGACCCCTATAAAGAACATGATTTGCATGGTGTAGCCGTGTTCAGCCAGTGCATCTGTACCCATGTGCGCCACCATTGCAACCGTGGAAAGTAGAGCCAGCCGGTTCCTCAATTTGTTCGCCCGAAACTTGACGTTGGACCCTTTATCAAATTGGGTGACCGCATTGCTGCCGGCCACGGGCGCGAACTTCGAGCCCATAGCCGACAACGGCGAATGAGGTGAACTGACGTTC
>CAJBMJ010000311.1 GCA_903954045.1 uncultured beta proteobacterium
ACCAATACAAAACTCCAGCTTGTTGGTTGCTTCCATACCGGTGTTGAACGCGCCCCAAAACGCAATGCCGCCGAAGAAGCCCACCGTCAGAAGCGCAATGAGCGAATACTTGACGCTGGGCTTTCGCAGGATCGCCCACCACCTCGATACGCTACGCTTTGAACTTGAATCTGACATGTGTGCACTCCGTTGGTACGCGCTTGCTATCTATTGCTTATTGGGTAGCAAGAATCCACTTGGCGAGGTTCCTCAGTTGCGCTGTGTCATTCGGCGGAATGGTCTTGGCGATCTTGTGCTCCTCTTGTGTACCGTCGGCGAGTTTCACCTTCTTGCCGGAGGTGATGTGTTTAATCAGCTCGTCTTCGGCGCCCGCTTTGCCTTTGTACTTCTCGGCGGTTTTCAGGAAGGCAGGGCCGTCCTTGTCTTTCTTGATTCCATGGCACTGCAAGCAGTTGTTGGATTGAGCCAAGGCTTTAGCCGCATCTACGTCCTGCGCCATTGCGGGTGACCAAAGGAGTACGGACAACAATGCGGAGGATGACGCTGAGGCGACGATGGTTGCTATTCTTTTCATGATTCAAATTCCAGTTGACTAGAGGTGAGGTGGGTAAATTATTTGGTGACGCCAACAAATCGTGACTCGACCAGCGGCTTGGCGTCGACCTGAGGCACATGGCAGCTGTCACACTGGAAGCGGGTCATTTCCAGGGCAGGTGCGCCGGCTTTGGTCTTGACCGTCGTAGAAAAATGGCTGGTGCCGATTTGCGGGATCTTCTGGCCTCGGATTTCCTGTGTCTGATGACACTCCATGCAAGCGTTTTCCTCAATCGTCAGCGGCACATACTTCTCAATGCTGTGAGGCACCATGGGTGGTTGCCCAACAAAGGTACGGTCTATCAGTTTGACTTGCCCGACTCCGGGCGTCTTTTCCGCATAGGTCTTGAGCTCAGGCGCCGTATCGGCCGCTGTTACATCCGCTCCGCGCATGGGTGTTGGTACCAGGCTTGTCGCGCATCCGATCACTGTGAGCACAAGGGTCGCAAGTACGATGCTGATTGACTTTTTCATGATGAAATCCTCCCTGAGGGAATGTTGATGACGGGAATCTTGAATCGGGATCCGAAAGCAAATACGTCTTTGGAACAGACGTCGATACAGCGCCCGCAATTGGTGCATTGCGAGTCGAGAATGATTGGCGGAGCACCATCGACTGCCTTCAGTACAGGCTTGATGATTTTGAATTCAGGACAGACCGCATAGCAATCCATGCAGTTGTTACATGCTTCGCGCTTGGGCAGATGAATTCGCAAAACGGAGGCTCGGCCAATCAAACTATAGAAGGCTCCAACAGGACAAACATGACTGCACCAGCCCCGTCGTGCCACCAATAAGTCGAATAAAAACACGCCGAGAATGACCAGCCATGCCAAGCCCATGCCAAAGATCAAGCCGCGGTGAAGCATCGAAACCGGATTCAACATTTCCCACGCAATGGTTCCAGTGATGCCGGAGACAAGCAGCGTCATGCCCAGCATCCAAAAGCGCATGGAGCTTGACAGTCGGGCGCCACCCTTGATGCCGAGCCGTGTCCGTAACCAACTGGCGAAGTCGGTAACGATGTTGACCGGGCAAACCCATGAACAATAGTTGCGCCCACCGACCAGCACGTAAAACAAAACCACAATCACCACACCAACAAGCGTCAACGATTGAGGCAGCATCCCGCTGAGCAGGTATTGAAGCAACACGTAGGGGTCGGCCAGAGGCAAAACTCCGAGTGTGTAGCTGTAGTTGAGGTTGCCCTTGACGATCCACAGTCCGAACCACGGGCCCACCAAAAACGCAAGCAAAATACCCAGCTGACTTGCACGACGCAATAGCAGCCACTTGTGCGCCAGAAGCCAGCCTTTTTCGGCGATAGCCTCGGCGCCTATGGATGGGTTGACCTTGCTCACAGCTTGTCTCCGCCCAGTGCTTTGACTGCGGGAACAGTAGAAAGCCCCTTACCGTGCTCGTACTTCATGCCATCAGGCATGTTGTAGCGGTGTTCAACCTCAGGGGCTACCAGGCTGCCACCCGCCTTCTCTTTCTCCACCCATCCCAAACGATAGTGGGCGGACAGTTGTCCCTTGGCCATGTACCGCGGGAACACCTTGATGGATGCAACCTCGGTCGGGCAGGCTTTCTCACACTTGCCGCAACCCGTGCAGTGATCAGAATGCACCACCGGAATGAATAGGGTGTGCCTACCTGTACGGGCATTGGTTTGTGGATCAAGCGTGATCGCCTTGTCAATCACCGGGCAGACCCGGTAACAGATATCGCAACGAAGGCCAAGGAAGTTAAGGCAGGTTTCGTGGTCCACCAGTACCGCAACGCCCATCTTGGCTTTGTTGATGTCTTTCAACGAGTGATCGAGTGCGTCGGTCGGACATGCCTTGACGCACGGAATGTCTTCGCACATCTCGCAGGGCGCCTGCCGGGCCACGAAGTAAGGCGTACCCGTCGACATCGGGTCTTGTGGTTTTGCCAGGTGGAGAATGTCGTACGGGCAATCACGAGCACACATGCCGCAACGGATGCATACCGCTGAGAACTGATCTTCAGGCAATGCACCAGGTGGGCGGACGGCCGCAGGCGGCAGAGCTGTTGCGTGTTTAGCGTACAGGCCAAGTCCAACGCCCAGCAACCCCACTGCGCAGGCCATACGAGCGCTTTCCCCCATAAATTGGCGGCGCTCAGCGTCCAGGTGTACTGTTAAACGGGTCATTGGTACGGAAGAAAGCGGCCCGTCCGGGTGCTTCTCTGGTCGTCCGTTACTTAATCGCTAGTCAGACCTTTACCACCTTGGCTGCGCACTTTTTGAAATCCGTCTCTTTCGAAATCGGACAGGTGGCATCCAGCGTGAGTTTGTTAACCAGGCGGTGCTCATCAAAAAACGGAATGAAGATCAGACCTTCGGGTGGTTTGTTGCGCCCCTTGGTGTCAACGCGCAGTTCGATCTCACCACGACGGGTACTCACTTTGACCACATCGTTTCGCTTGAGGCCGCGCTTGTCGGCATCCTTAGGATGCATCCAGACAACTGCATCCGGGAACGCCTTGTACAACTCGGGTACCCGACGGGTCATGGACCCGCTGTGCCAGTGCTCCAGAACACGGCCTGTGCAAAGCCAGAGGTCATAGTCCTTATCAGGCATCTCGGCAGCAGGCTGGTACGGCAACGCAAAAATTTTCGCCTTACCGTCCGCATAACCATAAAATCGCACACCCTCGCCTTTTTTCACGTATGAGTCATAGCCTTCGCGGAAGCGCCACAACGTTTCTTTGCCGTCCACCACCGGCCAGCGCAAGCCACGTGTCTTGTGGTACTCATCAAAGTTGGCGAGGTCATGCGCTTTGCCGCGACCGAAACGTGCGTATTCCTCGAACAGACCTTTTTGGATGTAATTGCCAAATGCCTCGGTTTCGTCGTTGGTATAGCCCGCCCAGGCATGCGCGTTGACCTTGGCCGCTTCTTCTTTGGGAAACATGTTGACCTGGCCATTGGCATAGAGCACGTCGTACAGCGTCTTGCCTTTGTACTGCGGGTTCTTGTCGAGCAATTCGGCTGGCCAGACTTCCTCGACCTTGAAGCGCTTGGAAAACTCGATGTACTGCCACAGGTCGGACCTGCAGTCCCCGGGTGCCTTCACCTGCTGTCTCCACATTTGACCTCGGCGCTCAGCATTGCCAAACATGCCTTCCTTTTCCATCCACATGGCGGACGGGAGAATCAGGTCTGCCGACATGGCTGAGACGGTGGGATACACATCCGATACGACCGTGAAACACTTCGGGTTGCGCCAGCCGGGATAAATTTCCCCGTTGATATTCGGACCGGCCTGCATGTTGTTGGTCGTCGACGTCCACAAAAAACCGACCTTGCCGTCTTTGGCCATGCGTGATTGCAGCACGGCGTGGTAGCCGACCCATTCAGGAATGGTGCCAGCCGGAAGTTTCCAGATATTCTCGGAAAACTCGCGGTGCTTCGGGTTGGCAACCACCATATCTGCGGGTAGCCGGTGAGCGAATGTGCCCACTTCGCGCGCCGTTCCACATGCGGATGGTTGGCCTGTCAGCGAGAAAGGTCCGTTGCCAGGCTCTGAAATTTTGCCCACCAGCAAGTGCACGTTGTAGATCATGTTGTTGACCCAGGTGCCCCGTGTGTGCTGGTTAAAGCCCATGGTCCAGTAGGAAACGACCTTCACTTTGGGGTCTGCATAGGCCTTGGCCAAAGCCTCCAGCTTGTCCTTGGGCACGCCGGAAATTTCGTGTGCCTTGTCCACGGTGTACTCCGACACGAACTTGGCAAACTGCTCGAAGCTGATGGGGGTGTGTGTGTTGGGATCTCCCTTTGGCTTGCCGTCCGCGCCGGGGTAGCCATTGTTCATAGCCACCTTTTCCAGTGGATGATCCGGGCGCAGTCCATAGCCGATATCCGTGACACCCTGGAAGAAGTGGCAATTCTTCTCGACAAATGCCTTGTTAACCGCTCCGGTCTGAATGATGTAGTTGGCAATGTAGTTCAGGATCGCCAGGTCGGACTGCGGCTTAAAGATCAGTTCGTTGTCAGCCAGTTCGCATGAGCGGTGTGAGAAGGTAGACAACACATGAATCTTGACGTGATTGGCTGTGAGGCGGCGATTCGTGATGCGCGACCAGAGAATCGGATGCATCTCGGCCATGTTGGAGCCCCAAAGTGCAAACACGTCGGCATGCTCTGCATCGTCATAACAGCCCATGGGCTCATCGATGCCGAATGTACGCATGAAGCCAGTTACGGCTGAAGCCATGCAATGACGGGCGTTCGGGTCGAGACTGTTGGTGCGCAGGCCAGCCTTCCACAATTTGGCGGCAGCATAGCCTTCCCAAACAGTCCATTGACCTGAACCGAACATGCAAACACCGCGCGGACCCTGATTTGGATCTTTCAGTGTGGTCTTGACCTTCTCGGCCATGATGTCAAAAGCCTGATCCCAGGAGATAGGACTGAACTCACCGTTCTTGTCGAATTTCCCGTTCTTCATGCGCAAGAGAGGTTTTGTAAGCCTGTCCTCGCCATACATTACCTTGGCAAGAAAGTAGCCCTTGACGCAGTTCAGTCCCTTATTGACTGGTGCATCGGGGTCGCCCTGGGTGGCTACTACCTTGCCGTCCTTGGTTCCGACCAGTACGCCGCAACCGGTGCCGCAGTAGCGGCATACGCCCTTGTCCCAGCGCACGCCGTCGCCACCACGGGCCTGCGCCACAACGGCACCTGGAATCGTCATGCCTGCGGTAGCCGCCGCAGCTGCTACCGCATTGGTCTTAATGAAATCGCGCCGGATCAATTTGAATTCAGACATTGCATTTCTCCTTATGGTTTGCAGCCAAGCTAGGCGGTTAAGCGTCTACGAAGACTTCCGCTTCGGGGTTGTCTTCTTTGTGGTGATAGACCATCGAGGCTGACATCACGCCATCCATGAGGCTGACAGCTTCGTACGTTTGTACGGTCTCGCGGTCACCATCGGTTTCGATCGTGACAATGATTTTTCCCTCTGGAGATACTGCTGCCACTTCAACTCCATCGTGCTGTTGGAGCGAGGCAACCACTTTGTCAACCTGTTCTGGCCTCGGTATGACGATGACGCTGGATATATTCATAACGGAATCTCCCCCACCTGAAAACTGCAAAGAGCTTGCATCTTTCTCAGCTGGAAACGAGGGTCATTCTATGAATCACACTGCCAATTCAGGCAGTGGAAAGGTCCGTCAAATTGTTGTCATCTACCCATAAAGAGGTAGAGCAATTCGGCACCTTTTCCTAACATAATCAAGCACTTACGATTAGTCGACTTAAGGTTTGCTGATCGTTTGGGGTACGCACAAAGCGACCCCTTATCCGCCGAATGCTTTCGCATGAACCGTATGTTTCCGACTATCCACCACCTGCTGCGCGATTCGATCATGGTGCGCACGGCTATTGCCATGGGTGTGTTGGCGGTGTTGTCGTTTGCGTCCATAGTGATCTCCGCGCTGATTGCCGAAGACATCAGCGGGCGGGCCAATGCTGTCAATATGTCGGGCTCTCTGCGGTTCCTGAGCTACCGCACACTCAGCGAAGTACAGGTGCCTGAAAAACGACAACAGGCTCTGGAAACGATGAAAAAATTCGAACAGCGTCTGCTGAGCTTGGAGCGATTTGTGAACAACAAGGGGCGTGCTGATTCGCTGCCGGTTCGTGAGCTGCAAGGCATATTGCAGCGCTGGAATACCCAGATCCGCGCTCTGGAACTACAAGCAGTCCATGGTGACGCAAGTGCTCTGCGGCAAATGTCCAATGAAATTCCGGATTTCGTGGACCAAATTGACCATGTAGTTCACCTGATTGAGCATGAGCTTGAGGAGCGCGCACGGTGGCTGCGCATTCTTCAAATGGTATTGCTGGCCTTCATCATTCCGGTGAGCCTGTCCATGCTGTGGATGTTGCGCCAGCGACTGGTGCAGCCACTGGCGCAACTGTTACAGGCATCGCGTACCGTAACGCAAGGCTCTTTCAGTGCAAGGGTTGAACATGTAGGTGGAGATGAACTCGGGCGACTGGGTCAGGCTTTCAATGTCATGGTGGGAGAAATCGCCAACATGTATGCCCATCTGGAAGACAAGGTTGAAGAGAAGACCCGTGAGATCAAGCGAACCAACGAAGCGCTTGAACTGTTGTATCGCGTCAGCCAACGTCTTTCTGCCACTGACCTGACGCTGGATCAGGTGCAGGAGGTATTGCGGGAAGTGGAATCGGCACTGGATCTTGGCCACAGCATGCTTTGCATCAGTGAGAACCAGCAGTATCCTGCCCACGTTATCAGTGCAGATCTGAATCGTGATGAACGGCATGAACTGTGTAGCCACCAAGACTGCAGCACTTGTTTTCAGCGAGCGCAGCGCCCTTTGTTGCAACAGAGTGCAGCTTCCGGGATGATCGCAATTCCAATTGGTGATGGCGACACCGTGCGCGGCGTTATGCCGATACTCAACACCGGCGAAGCACAGCTTTCGGTTGAAAAAGTCCGGATCATCGAAACCGTTGGGCACCACATTTCCAACGCATTGATCAATATGCGACGCGCAGAAGAGAAACACCGTTTTGCAGTGATGGAAGAGCGCTCGGTTATCGCACGCGAGCTTCACGATTCCATCGCGCAGTCTCTTTCGTACCTGAAAATTCAGGTAACCAGACTGGAAAGAAGTCTGGAACAGGGTCTGGATCCGCGTGACATAACGGACGAACTCCGGCGTGGTCTGTCCGAGGCTTACCGGGAGTTACGAGAATTGATCGTCACCTTTCGCCTGCGAATTGATGAGCGTGGGTTGAACCTGGCATTGCTTGACACGGTTCAGGAGTTTGGTCAGAAGCTGAACTTTCCTGTTGTGCTGACGAACAGTTTGTCTGGACTCCTGCTATCTGCTAACGAGGAGTTGCATGTTCTGCGGATTGTTCGAGAGGCCTTGTCAAACATCGAACGCCATGCGCAGGCTTCAAGTGCAACGGTCAGCGTGACGGTAGATGCCTTTCAGGCTGTGACGGTGTGCATTGCAGACGATGGCAAAGGGTTTGATCCAAAAAATACTCCCGTCAATCATTTTGGCGTCAACATCATGAACGACCGCGCCATGATCCTTGCGGGACACCTCGACGTCGCCTCTGCCCCGGGCAAGGGCACCGCCATAACGCTGCAGTTTCTTCCACAAAAATCGCGCCAGTCTGCGCGTGAAACCCATTGAGCACGACCCCTTTATGACCGATACAACGCGCGTCCTGATCATTGACGATCACCCCCTTTTTCGCAAGGGCGTGCGGCAATTGCTTGAGTTGGAAAAAGGTTACGACGTCGTTGGCGAAGGGGCGGGCGGACGTGAGGGCATCGAACTCGCGAGGCTGCACGATCCCGATCTGATATTGCTTGACCTGAACATGAATGGCATGGGGGGCCTGGAAACACTTCGCACCATGCGTGATCTTGGTATTGATGCGCGAATCATCGTGCTAACCGTATCCAATTCGCCGGACGATCTCATTGCGGCGATACGGGCAGGCTCTGACGGCTTCATCCTCAAAGACAACGATCCGGAAGACATCCTGCGCATGATCAGCGGCGCACTCGAAGGAAGAAATGCAATCAGCCCGGAATTAACCAACCTCCTGGCATCTGCCTTGCGCGAAGAGGCGGCACTGGAACGTCGGGGTGGCGCCAGCCTGACCGAGCGTGAAGCTGCAATCTTGAAATGCCTGGCGACCGGCAGATCCAATAAGTTAATTGCACGTGAACTCGACATTATGGAAAGCACCGTCAAGGTACATATTCGCAACTTGCTGAAGAAACTTCACTTCAAGTCGCGGTTGGAAGCAGCCGTTTGGGCTGTGAATCAGGACCAAAATTTACAGAGCACCCACAAGTAACTTTGAATTGAAGCAACCACCTCCCCAGGCCAGGGGGCGGCCCCCTATAGTGATGTTTGCGTTGATCAGGTCTTGGGGACTTCCATGGTGATGGCTTGTGTAGGACAGGGCGCCACACAAACGCCGCATCCGGTGCAGTTTTCGACATTCAGTGTTGGGCAGGAGACTCCGGCCAGGGTGGGCATAAAACGAATGGCGGCGTTATCGCAAATCTCGCCGCACACGCGGCATTCGACTTTGCTGAAGGCGAGACAGCCGTCACCTATGGCGGCACGCCATTCCCAGGGTTGCTGATCAGGATGACGCACCAGTGCCTGTGTTGTGCAAGCATCTACGCAGTGTCCACAAGTGGTACAACCTGCTTCATCGAAACGCACCTGAGGGTATCCGCCCTCACCCTTAAACAAGATGCCCTGCGGGCAGGCCTTGATGCAGGCTTCGCAGCGGGTGCAGCGGGCAATAAACGCAGGCGCTGCAACAGCCCATGGCGGTCGGGGTGTTGCTCGGGGCGCTTTGGCTGGGAGGCGGCCACGCAGGAACAGGCGGCGTTGAGGATCCATAGGTGCTTCAGTGTGTGGCTCAGTTCATCGTACAGCAATGCTCTGAATCAACTTGGTGCGAATGGACATGGAAGCATTTGGACGCAGCCAGGGCGAGCGATGTGGTGCCTTCAAGCGCGCGCAGCACGCTTCTCGAGTTCAAGCGGCAAAAGAACCTCGATGCGGCCGTAACCCAGTGCCAACACGCCGTCACGCGCCAGCACTTTGAG
>CAJBMJ010000312.1 GCA_903954045.1 uncultured beta proteobacterium
CAACGTCAACGTCAACGTCAACGTCAACAAATACGGGTGTGGACAACGCAATAGCAAGCGCTATCAACGCGCCACAGGTGAATCAGCCACCCAGTATCGGCCTGCCGGGTAGCTTCTTGCCTGATGGGGGCATTGCCCCCGGTACCAGTGAACCCAGCACGTTCGTGAACGTGACCAACCTGCTACCGTTCATCAGCGCGGCCTTTGGTCCGGGAGAGCGCTTCGCTGTCGTCTCTTCGCCCAGTGCTAATGAGCCAACCCAAGCGGTCACGCTCTCGCAAGCCCGCAGCATGATGCAAAGCTCCGGTCAAGCGGGTGGTGGTGCAAGTGACGGCCCCCGCGACGTGCGAGTGCCCGTCAGCCGCAACTCGCTGGCGGACATCGTCAATGGCGGTGTGCGTTTGCCCGATGGGGTAGAGCAAGAACTCTTCGTGGTTCAAGCCGACTGATAGCCTGTAAATCCATAAAGTTCTTTCCCATGCATCTCACCCACACTTCTCTGGCATTTTCACTGGCGCTTGCATTCGGTGGTACGTTCGCCCAAACCCCTCCCACCAGCGGCGACGCTCTGCGCCAGGTACAACCGCCGTCAGTGCCGGCCAAGCCAGCGGCCGCGTTGCCGCAGGTCGGTGGTAGTTCTATCGAAGTTCCCATGACAGCATTGCCGTCTGGACCCAAAGTGGACGTGAAACAAATCGAGGTCATCGGCAACCGCGTGATCGACACGGCAACTTTGGCCGCACTGGTGGCCGATGGTGCGGGCAAGACCTTGTCATTACCGGAGCTGGAAGCTCTGGCCCAGCGCATCACCAAGCACTACCGCGCCAAGGGCTACTTTGTTGCCCGCGCCTACATCCCCGCCCAAGAGGTAAGCACCGGCTCTATCAAAATCCGCGTGGTAGAAGGCAACTATGGCCAGTTCCACCTGAAGAACAAGTCGCTGGTGCGTGATGACATCGTGCAGGGTATGTTGGACGATGTGAAGGGTGCCGACATCGTGTCGCTGGACACGCTGGAGCGCGCCATGCTCATCATCAACGACACCCCCGGCGTGCAGGTGACCCGGGCCGACGTGATGCCGGGCAGCAAGGTTGGCACGTCCGACTTTGCAGTGGACACCCAAGCCACTGCCGCCTACAACGGCTATGTGCTGCTGGACAACTATGGCTCTATCTACACCGGAAAGAACCGCGTGTCTTTCAACGCTGATGCCAACTCGGTCACCGGGCGGGGTGACAAGCTCTCGGTCAGCGGCATGACCACCGATACAGGCGGCTTGGTTAATGGCCGGGTGAGCTACGGCAAGCCTTTGGCCCCGAATGGCCTGCGCGGTGAGGTATCGCTGGCGCAAACCGACTACAAGCTGGGCGACAGCTTTCAAAAATCAGACGTTAGGGGCACGGCGCAGGTGCTGGATGCCACGATGACCTACCCGGTGCGGCGTATTAGGGCTCAGACGATTGAGGTGAGCGGCAATGTGACTTACAAAGACTTGCTGGATAAGACGAGTACCACCAGCATACCCAAGACAGCAAGCACCTTGACCGCTGGGGTGCTGGTGCGTGATGAGTCCAAAGTGTTCGGCTTTGACGGCCTGACGCGTTTTACCCTGAACGTGACTGCCGGTGAGCTCAAAATCAACGATGCCACTACGCTCACGAATGACGCACTAGGTGCGGACACCAATGGCGGCTACAGCAAGGCCAACCTGAGTCTGAGCCGGGTCACCTTGCTACCCAACGCGTTTAGCCTGACCACCTCCATTTCTGCACAGCAGTCGCTCAGCGGCAAGAACCTGGATGGCAGCGAACGCATGGCCGTATCCGGCTCCGGTGCGGTGATGGCGTATCCATCCGGCGAGTTGATTGGCTCCAACGCCACGCTGGTGCATCTGGAGTTGGCCCGACCCCTTCCCGCCTGGGGCAAGTTGCAAAGCAACTGGCTGGTGTTCACCAATTGGGGCCAGGCATCGGCTGCCAAACCCTTGGCCACCGATAGGACGCGTGACATCAGCGACGTGGGCATCGGCTGGTCCGCTGTATATGGCAACGCGATCATCAAGGCGCATTTGGCACACCGGTTGGAGAGCACGCCGGCCACCAGCGAATCCACGCCCGTAGACAACTTCTTGATTCAGGTGGGGTGGGTGCTTTAGGGCGCAAAGACCGGGTCACAGCCCATTCCAGGGCATCACATCGACCCCTTCGCGGGTGTACCGTGCGCTGCCTCCGTACACCAGCCCCGGGTAAATGCCCGAAAAGTTGCCACGCTCCTGAGCGTATTTTTGCCATTTTTTCAAATTGCCAAATGCGTCGCTGGCCACGGTGATGCCGGATTTAATCTCCACTGCGGCGAGTTCATTGCCGCGCTCCAGAATCACATCGACCTCGGTGCCAATGTTGTCACGCCAAAAGTACAAGGGCGCACGCGTGCCCGCGTTGCAGCGGTTCTTTAAAAATTCATTCACCACCATGGTTTCAAACAACGCCCCCCGAAGCGGGTGGTTTTGCACCTGACTCGCTGTCTCAATGCCCAGAAGCGAGCAAGCCAAGCCCACATCGGTCACATAGAGCTTGGGACTCTTGGTCAGGCGTTTGCCAAAATTTGCAAAGTGCGGACGCACAAAATGGACCAAGTAGCAGGTCTCCAAAATCGACAACCAGTGCTTTGCCGTCTTGTCGGACACACCCGCATCACTGGCCAAAGACTGCATGTTGAGCAGTTGCCCGGTGCGCGCTGCGGTGAGCTTAAGGAAGCGCTGAAATGCGCCCAGGTCTTGAATCGCCGCAAGCCCACGTGCATCGCGCTCGGCATACGTCACAAGATAGCTTTGCAGCCAGTCAGAAGGGTCCAGTGGCCGGTCGTACAAGGCCGGATAGAAGCCTTTCACCAATTGCTGGGGGTAATCAGCCGCGAGCAAATTCGCGTCACGCAGCTCGGCAATGGAAAGCGGCAGCAACTCTACCAACGCCGTGCGTCCTGCAAGACTTTGCGTCACACTGGACAACAGCGACAGATTGTGCGAACCGGTCAGAACAAACTGCCCCATAGTCCCAGAGGCATCAACCACGCCCTGCATCTCAGAGAGCAGCTCTGGCGC
>CAJBMJ010000313.1 GCA_903954045.1 uncultured beta proteobacterium
ACGGTCGGCCTGAGCAAAGTCCTTGACTTTGAGGTTCGTGAGTTCTTCGCGGCGCAGCCCGTGGTACAACAAAACCGACAGGATGGCGCGATCCCTTTTGCCTTTCAAGGTGTCGGCCGGTGGAGCATCTAAAAGTTGCCGTGCCTGAGCGTTGCTCAGCGCCGGTGTCTTGCCGACCTGGCTTTCCACTCGGGGGCGTTTGACACCTTTCACCGGATTGTGTGTCACCGCATTTTGGTTACACAGGTATTCGAACAGGGAGGCCAGGGCGGCCAACTTGCGCCGAATAGTTGAGCCCGAGAGGGATTGTTTTTCCAGATCGGCGCGCCAGGCCAGCACGTGGGACCGGGTCACCTGGCGGAATTCCGTGGGTTGCTGGATGCCGGCGAAACGAATGAAACCGGCTAGGTCATTTTGGTAGGCGCGGCGGGTATTGGCGTTGTCCACATTTTGAAACCACTGGGTTTCGGCGGGGACTTCGGCCAGATGCTGGAACTCTGGGGCGCTGAGGATGCGGCCGGATGACGGAACAACGGTGGGGAGGAGCTCGGTCATGAGGGTTAGTGCGATGGGTGAATTGTACTAGCGATAAAATATGTTATCAATAGTTAGGTTATAGTTGATTGTACGATTTACGGATGCCTACCAAGCGAGAGAACGGATATCCGCCTATGCGCTCTGTTTGTCTATTTCACCCCTTTCGTTTGTTTCGCCAGAAGGATGTGCTGCTTGCCAATTTCCTGGGTTGCCGCCTGTGACAAAGACGCCTGCTTGGCAAAATCCGGCCACTGCGCAATCGCCTCCTGAACGTCTGCGATCACCTTCTTGGCAGTGCCTATGCCGAAGCGATCGGCCACTCGCAGCATGTCGTCTTCGGTGAACCCCTTGAACTTGCCGTTGACCGACATCAAGTGTTGGTTGGTCCACTCGCCTTTTGGGTTGTGCGCGAAAGTGATGTCATATGCGGGTGCCAATTCCCACGGACTGCCCTGGCGCAGCCGAAAGGACAGATTCTTGGTGTGGTCGTCGCAGTTGCGAGCCATGACATTGAAGACCATGCGACGAAATGCCTCTTCCTTTTGCTCGTAAGGCAGGGCCAGCTGTGAGATCACCTGGAAGAGTTGCGCGTACGAGTTCGTGCCCTTCTTTTTGAAGTCCACGTGATCGATGGCACACAAAGTCTGCATGTGGTGGCGTACGCCCCCCTCCTCGCGGTCAAAACGCTTGGTCATGAAGTGAGCGCGGCCGTTTTCGTGAAGGAGCCGGCATTCACTCATATCGATGCCCGCTTTGCGCGCCATAAGGTAATAGGCGAATTCGACTCGACCGTAGTCCTTGCTGGCGCCCAACTCACTGTCCTCGCCCATGCCATCGAACTTCAACAGAAAATACTCATAGCCCGGTGGGGCGTCAAGTTGACCGGCCTTGATTTCATCGGTCTTGCGGTTCCAGGCGATCACCGCTTTGGCGCGGGCACCGCCTGCTGAGGTCCCGACATCGATGATGCTGCGCAGTGCGGCATTGGCCTGATCCTCATCGGCGATCGTGCCTTGCACAGCCTTGCGTGCCTCATGGACCAGTTCGCTCAAGACAATCGAAGTGGCCGTGTGGCTTTTGGGGCCACGCGCTGGCTTGAACTGCAACGCACCCATGGCCCGGTTGCTCATGTAAGCCAGTCGGTCCAATGCCGTGACGTCAGATGAAGCAATACCGTTGTCCGCCATGTAGCGATTGATCAGCGCGTTGCCAAAGTCGTCCGGCAAGGCATCACTGAGCATCGCGGGAAGCCGCTTGTAAGTCTCTTCCGGCAAATCCGTGAAGATGTAGGGCGAGTCGTTGCCAACTGGCATGCGCAGGGGTGATGGCTCAATCCCTTTGGCGCGGAATTCGGGGGTGTAGCTGAAGGCGTAGTACCCGTAGGTTGGGTCCAACGCGACTGCCCCTATTCGCTGGCCCCATAGGATCACATCAACACGATCAATATGCTTGTAGGGGGCGTCCTTTTTCCTGGTTGCCATGGGTTAACCTTTGGGTGCTGTTTTGCGGGTTGCGCGTTGGCGCACATTGGCGGAACGCGGCAGCGCCAGTGGATTGATAGTGGCTACTGGCGCAACACTGGCCAGCCATTCCTCGCGCCCCAGCGCACGCAGGACGCACAGCAGTGTCCTTACCCGGGCCCCCAACCCGTTTTCCAGGTTCTTCAGTGCCCCAACGCTAATCCCCGCACGAGCAGCCAGGGTCAGCTGGTCGAGGTTCTTGTTCAGACGCAATCCCTTGATGCGCTCTCCAAGCGAGGTCTCCAGCTCGTCTATCGTATTCGCCTGCAATTTGACCTCATTTTCACTTCTTTACGACCATATTTGTATCCACTAGTCAAATATCTACCATTAATAGCCATATTTGCAGCCATTGTAGACATAGCTGGTCAGAATGCAAGTTCTTAATAGCTAGTTTTTTGGCTTCTACCAAAGAATCTCTTAATAATAGTCATCTATATGCCTCTTACAGTCGTGCTATTGAAGTGTCACTGTCTGACCTGCCATGAAATCACGCAGCAAGTTTTCTGCTGAGTGGCGATTTCTTCAAGTGACTCGATGACTTCGGCAATGACTCTGTTTGCCGTGGCTGCTAATGCACGCTGATCAGCTGCCATGGCAGGCTAG
>CAJBMJ010000314.1 GCA_903954045.1 uncultured beta proteobacterium
AACAGGGTCGCATCAGCAGTAACCTTATTTCCATTGGCTGTGGTAAGTGCAGACTGGGCTGCCGCGACGGCTGCTTCAGCCGAAATTGCGCCCGAATTGTCCGTCGTTCCACCAGACCATGTACCAAGACGGAGCGTCATCGTTCCGGCCCCCACCAGGCCACCGCTGGCGACACTGGCAGAGGAGACTGACTGTCCACGCGCCAACTGATCCACATCCAGAGTGAAGGAGGTTGCTGCTGCCGCGCTGGTTACTGTGATGGCCGCAGCGGTGGCGTTGGATGATGACCCCACCTTTGCACCCCAAGAGCTGGAAGCAGACAAGACACTTGCAGCATCTGAAAGTGCAGCAAACTGACTTTGGATTTGTCCGAAAGACGAGATCTGAGCCTTTTGAATCGTCGCTTTGGTTTCCAAGGCCTGCAGTGGAGCCTTTTCAAGGGCGGCCAGCTTGGTAACAATGCTTTCGCTGTCCAAGCCGCTACCGATGCCCAGTGATGAAATCGTCGCCATTGAAGCCTCCTGCACAAACTATGACCGCGTAGTGTCGTACTTTGCCGCGAAAAATAAACCCTGAAAAGCCCCCGTTTTCCCCAAAAAACAAAGGCGGGAGGAGACTTTTGCCTCCTCCCGCCTAATTTATCGACTTTTCAAGAGAGTTCTTGAGCGTCGACAGTTTCGAACGATCTTTCGCTTACCGCAGCAGAGCAAGCACACCCTGTGGCAGCTGGTTGGCCTGGGCCACCATCGCCGTACCGGCCTGTTGCAGGATCTGGGCGCGAGACAGATTGGCGGTTTCAATCGCGAAGTCTGCGTCCTGAACACGTGAGCGGGATGCGCTCAAGTTCTCAGAAGTCGTATTCAGGCTTGAAATAGTGGTTTCGAAGCGAGATTGCAAGGCACCGAATTTAGCGCGTTGCCCAGAGACCACGCCAATCGCAGCATCCACCGTGGACAGTGTCCGTGTTGCGGAGTCCACAGTCGACACATCCAGTGTGCTGGCAGCCTGAAGTTGGCTGGAAGAAGTTGCGCCGGTAAAGTAACCAATGCCACCCGCTTGCGCAGCGTTGGTAATGCCGAAAGTCTTGTCAGAGTCCAGCGTGATTGCTCCGTTGACATAAACCGTGCCAGTTGCGGCCGCCAACGCAGCAGCTCCCACAGTAGCTGCACCAGTTGCAGACGAATTGGTCAGGTAAATGTCGTTTCCAGACTGATTGGTTAGGGTGATCCCGGAACCAGCCGTATTCAGTTTCGCAGTCACACCGGTCTGAGAAGACTTGTCATTGAACGCGTTGATGGCAGCCGCCAAGCCGTCCGAATCGGCAACCGCACCGGTCGAGAACGATACGGTTACAGCCGTCGTGTTGTCCGACTTGATGGTCATCGTGAAGTTGTCGCTGACAGTCAATGCCGTCATGTCGATGGCTGTACGCGCCGTGGCGGTAACGCCAGTGTCACCGGTCTTGGCGTTGATCTGTGCTGCCACAGCCTTTGCGCTCGCTCCAGCGGCGTAGGCGATAGTTGCCTGACCAGCTGACCCGTTGATGATCAACGAATCGCCCGCAATGGAACTGGTGGCTGCAGCGGTACCGAAAGACGCATTGGCACCTGCAGTGGAGCCCACGACCAAGTCACCTACACCGCTGGCGGTGGTAGCAACCACCGAGCCAATACGGTTGTTTCCGTACTTGCTGGTCGAGAAATTGGCCGTGGTCGCCGTGATGGTCTGGTTGGCATTGGCACCCACTTGGAAGTCAGCAGAAGTGAAGCTGCCGTCCAAAATATTCTGGCCGTTGAATTGCGTGGTTTGGGCAATTCGGTTCAATTCAGCGCCCAGCTGGCTTACTTCAGAGTTCAACGCGGCACGGTCAGAAGCAGAGTTGGTCGCATTGGCCGACTGCACTGCCAGTTCACGAATACGTTGCAGGATGCTGTTGGACGCGCCCAGTGCGCCTTCAGCGGTTTGCGCCAGTGAAATACCGTCGTTGGCGTTGCGCGAAGCCTGGTTCAGGCCGCGGATTTGCGAAGTGAAACGTTCGGAAATACTCAAGCCCGCGGCATCGTCTTTGGCGCTGTTGATGCGCAAGCCCGAAGACAAGCGCTGAATCGACATGCTCAGTGACGACTGACTTGTAGTCAGGTTGCGCTGTGCGGTCAACGAGTTGACGTTGGTATTGATAGTTGCAGCCATTTTGGTAACTCCTTAATAAAACTCACCTAATCCGGCGAAATGCCGATCTAACTGCCTGCATTGCTGCTGGCACCTGACCGGCGTGCCCAACCGGGACACCTTCCGGACGACGAACTCGCTGGAGCCCGTTGGGTTAGTTTTCGGGTAACTACCGGAAAACTTTAATTTCACCCCGCCTCAAAAATGATTTGAGACCACTTTATCCGGCTTTTCTTGCATATTAGGGTTTACCCCTATAAAGATTCCGTCGCGAAAGTGGAATTGGCCGGTTTTCCCCTTGCTTATCGCTTCAATGCGAAAGCTGGGCATCTCCAAAATTCAACCCATCGTTACTGATTGTCTGCGGGTAAGCAGGCTCTGCAATCGGCGGCGACGCTGATTCAAACTTTTAAGGAGTTCCGCGATGGCCTCAACCATTAACACCAATATTCAGTCGCTGACCGCTCAGCGCAACTTGAGCAATTCTCAAGCGGCCATGGCTACTTCTATGGCTCGTTTGTCCTCCGGCTTACGCATCAACAGCGCCAAGGACGACGCTGCTGGTTTGGCCATTAGCGAGAGATTTACCTCGCAGATTCGGGGTGTCAACCAAGCCGCTCGCAATGCTAACGATGGCATTTCGTTGGCCCAGGTGGCTGAGGGAGCTTTGGGCAGTTCTTCCAGCATCTTGCAGCGTATTCGTGAATTGGCTGTGCAATCGGCCAATGCCACCAATTCTTCTTCAGACCGCGCAGCGTTGAATGCGGAGGTGGGGCAGCTGACCGCAGAGCTGAACCGGATCGCACAAACTACGCAATTCAACGGCCAGAACATTCTGGACGGCAGTTTTACCTCGGCAACATTCCAGGTCGGCGCCAATGCCAACCAGACAATCATTGCCACCACATCAAACTTCACCACCACAAAGTACGGCAATAACCGTATAGGCTCTGCTGTCGCAACGAGTACCGGTGGTCCTGGGGACCTTGCTGTCGGTACTGCAAGTGCAGGAATGAACCCTACTACAGCGACGGCCGCTGCCACGAACGGCACATTGGCCGACACGCTAACCGTGAGCGGTGCAACTGGCACCGCCACCGTCGCCGTGACATTGGGTGATAGCGCGAAGACTGTTGCAGCAAACATCAACGCACAGTCCGGAACCACGGGTGTGACCGCATCCGCCCGAACGAGTCTTGATCTCGACACATTTGATACGGCAGGGAATTATTCCTTGAGTGTCATATCCAACAATGCGGCATCTAGTCCGGTCACAGTTGGATTCAACATCGGCGCACTTCCCAATAATGCCGACAGCCTTGCGCAGGCCATTTCGGCATTCAACGACAAGTCTTCACTCACAGGAATAACTGCCAAGATCAATGCAGCAGGCACGGGCATTACGATTACCAACGATGCTGGAGCCGACATATTCATCACCAGCACTACTGCAGTTGGCAGCTTCAATGTCGTCAACGCAGCCTACGGCCCCATTCCGCCGGCAGTCATCACTACAGCGGGCGCCCCCGTCACCGTCGCCGCTGCAGGAACAGCCTACATCACGGGCGCCATTTCCCTGGACTCCAATTCCAGCTTTAGCATAGGTTCACCTTTGGGGGCTCCTGTCACTGGCGCAAGTTTCTTTATCGGGACAACAGCGGCCAGTGAATTGCAAGCCGCCTCGACCATGGACGTATCCACGGTGGATGCTGCCACGCGAACCCTTGCCACAGTGGATTCTTCCTTGGCGACGATATCGTCTCAACGCGCGAAATTCGGCGCCTTGCAATCACGCTTTGAAACTACGATTTCCAGCTTGCAAACCACTTCAGAAAACCTGAGCGCATCCCGTTCTCGTATTCAGGATGCAGACTTCGCGATGGAAACCGCCAATCTGTCTCGCACACAGATCCTGCAGCAAGCCGGTACCGCCATGGTGGCGCAGGCCAACCAGTTGCCGCAAAGCGTGTTGCAGTTGCTCAAGGGCTAAAGCGCGGCTTTGCCCTGCCCTTCGGGCTCGGCACAAGCGCTTTTTCTCTTGCTTCCTTCGTTTCGCCGTTTTTGGCGCAATGCGCTACAGCTATTGGCATTTGGTGCCGATAAGCTTTCATGCGCCCGTAATGTCGTTACTGTCCTTGGGACATTTCAGGCCGTGTCAAGACACTGGTCGAGCTCTTCTCATACCTGCTGACTTCTTTTGCTTGTAGGAATTTCACCTACAGGCTGTTCGTGTTTTTCCTACGCGCGGATTAGCCGTCTTCGGATTCAAGTTTCTTCGCTAGAAATCCACAATTTGCTCCATGGTGATTCAAACGAGTTACCGCTTAAACCAGGAGCCCAAGATGACCAACGAACAAATGCTGAACGAAATCCGGGAAGCCAACATGACTTACCTGATGCTGGCCCAAAACCTGATTCGCCAGGACAAGTCCGAAGCGCTGTTTCGCTTGGGCATGTCTGAAGAGTCCGCCGACCTGATTGGCGCTCTGTCTCCCGCACAGATCATGAAAATTGCTTCCGGCAACATGTTGCTATGCCGCTTCCGGGTGGACGACGACGTGGTGTGGAACCTGCTGACCAACCACTCGGTCACCAAAGTGGACAACGACGCCACCACCAAGCTGCACGCCAGCATCCTGATGTCCGGCCGTTTTGCCGAGACGATGTAAGCACCCCACCCCGATTTGAAGAAAAGAGAAGCATCATGGCCACCAAAAGCGTATTGAACGATTCCAAACAAGTTGAACGTGCCGTTGCACTGATTAACTTGGGCGCACGCCTGCAAGTGCTGGAAAGCGAAACCGATCTGTCTTATGAACGCCTGTTGCGCCTCTATAAAGAAGTGGCCGGCCGCTCACCCAGCAAAGGCCAGTTGCCCTTCTCTACCGACTGGTTTCTGACATGGCAGCCCAATATCCATGCGTCCTTGTTCCAGAACATTTATGAATACCTCACCAAAGTGAGCGCGCTGGACGATATTGACGCCATCATGAAAGCGTACAAACTCTACACAGAGCAAATTTCTGCCTGTGGCGTAGAACCCCTGTTGTCTATCACCCGCGCCTGGCGCTTGGTGAAATTCATCGACAACAACATGTTGTCCATGACCAAATGCTCGAAATGCGGTGGTCACTTTGTGAGCGAAGCCTACGAAAACTCCCGCCACTACGAGTGCGGTTTGTGCACACCGCCCGCCCGGGCTGGCAAAGGTGCTACCGCAGGCGGCATTTTGTTGCACTAATTGCTACTATATTCATAGCTGCTTGTACAATAAATAAAAGGGCTAGGCCACTATTTGTCAATAAATTTAAGGCTGCCCTCTAGGCGACGATATGATACGGACAGGGCCTGAAAAGCCCCCCTCTTCAACCCTTGAAGCCTTGGGCTTCCCTGTCACAATGCGCCTATGTTTGTAATAGTTGGCTGGTTGGTCATTCTTGTATGCGTGTTTGGCGTATACATCTTCCACGGTGGCAACATCATGGTGATCTTGAAGGCGTTGCCCTTTGAGATGATTACCATCGGCGGTGCCACCATTGGCGCATTCCTGGCGAATAACCAGATGAAAGTGGTGAAAGCCACCATCAAGGGCCTTGGAGCCTGCTTTAAAGGTAGCAAATACACCAAGGCGCGCTATATGGAACTCATGGCCTTGATGTTCGACATTCTCCAGAAAGCCCGTAAAGAGGGCCTGATGGCGATTGAAAACGACGTCGAGAACCCACACGAGTCCGAACTTTTCAAGAAATACCCGGCTGTCGGGCACGATCACCACGTTGTGGAATTCATTACCGACTATTTGCGCATGATGGTGTCGGGCAACCTCAATGCCCATGAAATTGAATCGCTTATGGACAGCGAGATTGAAACCCATCACCATGAGGAGCACGCCGCTGTGGCGGCTATTCAGCGTGTTGCGGGTGGCTTGCCCGCCTTCGGTATCGTTGCGGCCGTGCTGGGTGTGGTGAACACCATGGGTTCGGTGGGCCAACCTCCGGCGGTGCTGGGCGGCATGATCGGCTCTGCCCTTGTGGGTACTTTCCTGGGAATCTTGCTGGCCTACGCCTTCGCCGAACCATTGGCCGGTGTGCTGGAGCAAAAAGTGGAAGAAGCTGGCAAAGAGTTGCAGTGCATCAAAACCACTTTGCTCGCCAGCATGCAGGGCTACAACCCATCCACCGCGATTGAATTTGGTCGCAAAGTGCTTTATTCCACCGAGCGGCCTACGTTCGTGGAACTCGAAGCCTACGTCAAGAAGAAATAAGGCCATGGAGCGCTGAGCATGGCGGGAGACGCAAAGAAACTCCAGCCCATCATCATCAAGCGGGTCAAGAAGGGGGGCCACGCGGTTCACGGGGGTGCCTGGAAAATCGCGTACGCCGACTTTGTGACCGCCATGATGGCGTTCTTTTTGCTGATGTGGCTTTTGGGCAGCACCTCTGAAGGCGATAAAAAAGGCATTTCAGATTACTTCCAGTCGCCACTTAAGGTGGCTATGCAGGGCGGGTCTGGCGCGGGTGCCAGCAACAGCGTTATCAGCGGGGGAGGCAATGACCTGACCCAATCCGCAGGACAATCCAAACGCGGCGACGGTGCCGACAAAACCGCCAAAAAGCTCTCCGGCGACAAAAACAAGGTTGAAACCGCCATGCGGGACGCCAGAAAGTTGGCCGCACTGAGCGCGAAAATTGCCGGAGTGATCTCCAACAACCCCAAACTGGCTGAATTCAGCTCACAAATCAAGCTCGAGATCACGCCCGACGGGCTTCAAATTCAAATTGTGGATGATCAGAAGCGCCCCATGTTCGACAGTGGCAATGCCACGGTCAAACCCTATATGCGCGACATTCTTAAAGAAATTGGCGTGGCTCTGATGGACGTGGAAAACAAGATCAGCCTGGATGGACACACCGATCGCTCGGCTTATGGCAACGCAGCACGAGGCTACAGTAACTGGGAATTGTCGGCAGACCGTGCCAATGCCGCCCGGCGGGAGTTGGCAGCGTCTGGCATGCCCGAAGAAAAACTGGCACGTGTGGTGGGCATGGCCAGCAGCCTTCCTTTCATCCCCGAAGACCCCTTAAGTCCCAGTAATCGGCGTATCAGCATCTTGGTCATGACCAAGGAGGCAGAGGAACGATTGTTGGGCTCCAATAATGTGCCTCTGGACGTAGAAACCGAGCCGCCGGCACCAAGCCCGAAAACGCCGCCGTAAGTCTGCGAAAATTCGGTCATACTTGCTCCAATTTGAAAACCGCCCTCGAAAGGGTTAGCTATGGCAAAAGAACTGCGATTTTTGGTTGTCGATGATTTCTCCACCATGCGTAGAATCGTTCGCAATCTCTTGAAAGAAAGCGGCTACACCGAGGCCGACGAGGCAGAAGACGGGGTTGTCGCCCTGCAAAAACTGCGCAACAGCAGCTTCGATTTCGTGGTCAGCGATATCAACATGCCCAATATGAACGGGTTCCAGTTGCTTGCAGAAATCAAGAAGGACGAGAAACTCAAGCACATCCCGGTGCTGATGGTGACTGCCGAAGCGCGCAAGGAAGACATTGTGATGGCCGCCCAACAGGGTGCATCCGGATACATCGTCAAGCCCTTTACCAAAGCCACGCTCGAAGACAAAGTCAACCATATTCTGACGAAATTGGGTCTTAAATAGGCATGGCCACCGAGCAACAGACAAATAGCGCGGAAGAAGTCACTGGCACAGCGGTTGATGTTCACCAGCAAATTGGCGCATTAACCCGACAACTTCACGACTCTCTCAATGGACTGGGCCTGACTGCCAAGGTGCAGGACTGGGCTGGCGAACTGCCAGATGCCAAAAGCCGTCTCTCCTACATCGCGCGCCTGACTGGAGAGGCCGCGGAAAAAGTGCTCAATCAAGTGGATAAGGCCAAGGAACAGCACGACTTTATTGCTGCCGAGACTCGGCGCATTGGTGAGCTAATCGTCAAAGACCCGGTGGCTGCGGTGGCAAAAGGCGACGTCATGAACTTTATTCACGACGTTGAGGCTGCCAGCAAGAAAGTCGACTCGCACCTCACCGAGATCATGATGGCGCAAGACTTTCACGACCTCACCGGGCAAGTCATTGCCAAGGTGGTCAATCTGGCTGCCACCATAGAAGAGCAATTGGTGCTGCTTTTAATTCAGACAGCGCCTCCGGAAGCCATTGTCAAGCCACCGTCAGCACACGAGGCCTATGTGCCTGCGCTGGATGGACCGGTAGTGGATGCCAAGGGAAATCCGGATGTCGTCACCGACCAAACCCAGGTAGATGATTTGCTTGCCAGCCTGGGCTTCTAAAGCCTGAACAACAAACGGGGTAAACACCCCTCTTTTCAGACTTTAGTTTCAGAGGCCGCTGGCCACAATGGTGGGAACCAACTAGTCCCCCACCATGGAATCAGGCAGCCAAGATCGCAACCTACCGGCATCGGAACGCAAACTTCAAAAAGCGCGGGATGATGGCCAGGTTAGCCGCTCAACCGACCTCTCTCACCTCGCCGTTCTGGGTGTAGGCGCCATGGCCGTCATGGTGTTGTCGCCCGTCTTGTTTGACCACCTCAAACATGACATGGCCCGCCAGTTGTCGTTTGATGCTGTCACCTTGTCCAGGGTTGGCAGCATGATTGGGCGTCTGAATGACTCTACTACGGTGGGTCTCGTCGGTTGCGCTGCATTTGCCGCCCTGATTTCTGCAGCAGCCATACTTTCTGCCATTGCCTCTGGCGGTTGGGTGAACAGTCTCAAGCCGCTCATGCCGGACTTCAGCCGGCTCAACCCACTGAAAGGCTTCGGCAACCTGTTCTCCAAGAAAAAACTGGTCGATACAGCCAAGATGGTGCTGTTGACCGGCATTCTGTTCTCCGTCGCCGGCGTATTTTTGAGCAAAGGCATGGTGGAAATTGCATCTTTGGTAATGCAACCGTCCACATCAGCCGTAGCCCGGCTGACGCAATGGCTCACCGGCGGCCTGGGGCTGATGTTGATTGTTATTTTTCTGGCTGCCTTGATTGACGTTCCGTTGCAAACCTTTCTGCACAAGGACCAGATGAAGATGTCGCATCAGGAAATGAAGGAAGAAGGCAAGGAGTCTGACGGCAACCCGCAGATGAAGGGAAAAATGCGCCAGCGCCAACGCGAGATCGCTCAAAAAAGCAGCGTCAATGCGGTACCCAAAGCCGACTTTATCGTCATGAACCCTACCCACTTTGCGGTAGCCATCAAATACGACGAGGCCACCATGGGAGCACCCCGCGTCATCTCAAAAGGTGCGGACTTGTTGGCCATAAAAATTCGGGATATCGCAAAACAGCACTCCATTCCGGTGCTGCAGTCCCCCATGCTGGCACGTGCGCTATATGCCAATGCAGAGCTGGACCAGGACATTCCGTCAGCCCTCTACACCGCTGTGGCTCAGGTGCTGGCATACGTGTACCGCTTACGTGCCGCCATGCGCGGCGAGGGGCCTATGCCTGGCGACGTACCTCAGCCCTTTGTTCCACCGGAACTTGATCCTCACTCCAAAACTGTCAAGGCAGCCACCGTATGAACCCCCAATTGAAAAGCCTGCAGCAATGGTTCGGCGCCAACTCCGCCCACATGCGTGGGGCTGCAGCTCCGATGCTGGTAGTCGCCATTCTGGCCATGATGGTTCTGCCACTTCCGCCCATGGTGCTGGATGCCTTATTCACTCTGAACATCGCTATAGCACTGATGGTAATGATGGTGGCGGCTTATATGGTCCGACCACTGGATTTCGCGGCCTTTCCTTCCGTGCTGCTGCTCACGACCTTGATGCGACTCTCTTTGAACGTGGCATCCACCCGTGTGGTACTTCTTGAAGGCCACACCGGGCCGGGCGCAGCTGGCGCCGTGATTGAGGCCTTCGGACACTTTCTGATTGGCGGCAACTTTGCCGTCGGTCTGATCGTTTTTGCGATTTTGGTGGTGATCAACTTCGTGGTGGTGACCAAGGGCTCTGAACGCATCGCCGAAGTGTCGGCCCGCTTTACCTTGGATGCCATGCCTGGCAAACAGATGGCGGTGGACGCAGACCTGAATGCTGGCCTGATTGATGAGAAAGAGGCCAAACGTCGTCGTGCTGAAGTAGGTGAAGAAGCCGACTTCTTTGGCTCCATGGACGGTGCTTCCAAATTCGTTCGCGGCGACGCCATCGCCGGCATATTGATTCTGTTGATCAACATTTTTGGTGGCTTCGCTATCGGCATCTTGCAGCACGACCTGACTGCGTCACAAGCCGCCAACTCCTACATTTTGCTGGCTGTCGGTGACGCGCTGGTTGCCCAGATTCCCGGCTTGCTGATCTCTGTAGCTGCAGCGATGGTGGTGTCCCGGGTAGGTAAAGAAACCGACATTGGCAAGCAAATCGCTAACCAGATGTTTGTATCACCCCGCGTGCTGGGTATTACTGCAGTGATCATGTTCATCCTGGGCGTGATCCCCAATATGCCCCACTTTGTGTTCCTGACCATCTCATCCATCCTGGGCTACGCCGCCTGGATGCTGGCACACAAGCCAGTGGTTGAAGAGGCACCTGAACAGGCGCCGGCTGCCACCAACGATGGTGAAGCATCCTGGGACGACCTCCAACCTGTGGATCAACTCGGCCTGGAACTGGGCTACCGTCTCATTGCCCTGGTTGACAAAACCCGCCAGGGTGACCTTCTCAACCGTATTAAAGGCGTGCGCCGCAAATTTGCCCAGGAAGTGGGTTTCCTGCCCCCACCTGTGCATGTGCGCGACAACCTGGAGCTCAAGCCCAGTGGATATCGCATTACCTTGCGCGGTGTGATTGTGGGCGAAGGCGAAGCTTTCCCAGGCATGTATCTGGCCATCAACCCGGGCGGCATCACTACCCCCCTGATCGGAACCGCAACTACCGACCCTGCTTTTGGATTGCCCGCCCACTGGATTGACGAAAAACAAAAGGAAGCGGCACAAATGGCCGGATTTACCGTGGTTGATTCCGAGACTGTCATGGCCACCCATTTGTCACACTTGATGCAAGTTCAAGCTTCCAAATTGCTTAGTCGTACAGAAACTCAACAACTCGTGGAACACGTCGCAAAACTGGCTCCCAAACTGATCGAAGAAGTCGTGCCCAAAATGGTTTCTATTGCCGTATTCCAGAAAGTCCTGCAGTTGCTGCTGGATGAGTCGGTACATATTCGTGACATTCGCACCATCATCGAATCGATTGCCGAGCACGCCACGGCAACTAACGACCCTGCCGAACTGGCCCGCCGCGTCCGCGTGGCCCTGTCACCAGCCATTGTTCAGCAGATCTATGGTCCGACCCGTGAACTCAATGTGATTGCCATTGATCCAGGCCTGGAGCGCTTGCTGGTACAGGCGCTGGGCGCTGCATCCGGCCCCGCATTGGACCCCGGCGTGGCAGACATGCTGACCAGAACCGCCGCCGAAACAGCCTTGAAACAAGAAGAAATTGGCGTGCCAGCCTGCCTGCTGGTACCCGACCAGATTCGTGGATCCATCTCTCGCCTGGTGCGCCGCGTGGCACCTCGCCTGCAGGTACTCGCCCACAGCGAGATTCCCGAAACACACACTATCCGTATTGGCCCAATTCTTAGAGGTGCAGCATGAACATCCAACGCTTTACAGCCGCAACTTCCCGCGAAGCACTCGCCAAAGCCCGTCTGGCATTTGGTGACGGAACACTGATTCTGTCTAACCGCCCCACAGAAAATGGCGTGGAAGTGGTCGCCACGACAGAAGACACCTTGGCCACACTGGATCAGGAACAAGGCAACTCTGGCAGTCGTTCCTTCTCTGGCGGGGCACGCCAGGAAGCCCCCAGCTACAAGGCAGTAGCCAGCAAGGTCGAAGACGATGCCAACCAGTTGGCGATGAGCACCTTGTCGTTCCAGGACTACGTGCGTGAGCGCATGGCGCGCAAACGCCATGAGGCAGCCCAGGAGGTGGCACCCGTAGCTACGCCTGCACAGTCAGCAAGCCCAAAAGCTCCTGTAGCTGAACGCCCCATATTTATCGGCCCGGATCTTGGCTCGGTCAAGGCAGACAAACAACCTGCAAAAGCAGCGCCTGTTCGCAACTCCGTATCCCTTCCAGTGCAGCAACCGACGGCCATGCCACAAGGTATCGCCAATGAGCTGCATGCCATGAAAGAGATGATTGAGGAGCGCTTCAACACGCTGAATTGGTTGGGGCAGGCACGACAAAATCCTATCCAGTCCAGCCTCATGCTCAAGCTTATCCGCGCAGGCTATTCGCCCACCTTGGCCAGAACCATACTGGAGCGTATGCCGGAAGGGTCTGACGCAGCGCAGTCTATGCAGTGGGTAATGGACGTGCTGGAGCGCAATTTGCGCACCGATGCAAATGCCCCCGCCTTGCATGAAGAAGGCGGCACCTTCGCCCTGATCGGGGCCACTGGCGTGGGCAAGACCACCACCGCAGCCAAACTGGCGGGGCTGTGCGCCCAGCGCCATGGACCAGGGAGTGTGGGCTTGATCAGCCTGGACACCTACCGTGTTGGCGCCCAGGAGCAATTGCGTGCCTACGGAAAAATGCTGGGTGTGGTGGCCCACATTGCCCACGACCGGGCAGCATTGCAGGATTTGCTCAGCCTTCTGGCGGGAAAGAAAATGGTGCTCATTGACACCACCGGCTTGGCACCACGCGACCCCCGCAAACGCGAAATGATGGATTTGCTGGATTTGCCCAGCATCAAACGCCTTTTGGTACTCAACGCGGGTAGCCATGGCGATACCCTGGAGGACACGGTAGCGAGCTTCAAGTCGGCCAGTGCGCAGCAAGTCATATTCTCAAAAATTGACGAGGCAGTGAAACTCGGTCCGGCCATTGACGTTGCGATCCGCCACCAACTGGTACTGCGCGGTGTAACCACGGGGCAGCGTGTACCAGAAGACTGGGAAGCCGCCAACGCAGCCAAATTGGTACGTGCGTCGATGCGCAGCACAGGCTTGTCGCCTTACGACCCCAAGTCGTCAGACCTCGGATTTATTTTTAGTCATTCCTCAGACATGTCCGCCAAAGGAATGCTGAATGCCTGAACTCGTAGTCAACCAAGCGGCTGGGCTGATGGGGCTTGGGGTTCCCTTGGGATCCCAACTGATTCCCGTAGTCAGCCACGGAGATGAGAATGCAGAGCTGCCCCTGCTGTGGCGCTTGTGTGGAGCCTTGGTAAACCTCGGGTACCTGGTGACTGTCTTGGATGCCACGCAGCAGGAAGACGACGAAAATCCCGGACTCGGTCACATGTTGGAGTACTGCACTGGCCGAAGAGGCTCTGATCCGGATGCGCCGCAATGGAACGTCGTCCCGGCGGCCAAAGGTATTCAGAACCTGTGTGAAAACCAAAAAAACAAGGCGGCGAGTCTTCAAAAAATTAGCCAGCTCTTTCCTGCGAACAGCGTAATTGTTCTGTTTGCCAATGCAAATACGCTGACGACCTTGTTGGGAAACAGCCGTGCGCAACCGCTTTTGGCAGTGTCTACGGCCAAGCGTAGTTTGCTAAGCAGCTATCTGGCATTGAAGCGATTATTGATCGGAGGCAATCTGGAGCCTCTCATTTTGCATATGATAGGCAACAATGCACATTCTTTACACCGATCTGCAGATGCGATGGCCCAGTTGGAGGCCTGTGCGAAGAATTTCCTGGGTTACGACGTGAACGCAATGAGCATCCATTATTCAACTAGCGAAGAAAGCATCTCTGAAGAAGTCAGGCCCATTGCCATGTGTCTTCTTGACCGTGCTGTTCCCCTTTGGTCTGATGTTTCCCTACCCTTGATCCACGAAGCGCTAACGACTCAATCCACCCGGAGCCACTGATGTATACCGCCAAAGGCCAGTTGGACAGGAATGCTTTGATAAAGCAATACCAGCCGCTGGTCCGCAAGCTAGCCCACCACATGATGGCCAAGCTTCCGCCCAGTGTGGAGGTGGACGATCTGATTCAGGTCGGTCTTATCGGGTTGTCAGAAGCTCTGACCCGTTTTGAGGCTTCGCAGGGCGTGCAGTTTGAAACATTTGCCACCCAGCGCATTCGCGGTGCCATGCTGGATGAACTCCGCGAAAACGACTGGATGTCGCGCGGGTCACGCAAGAGCCAAAAAGAAATTGAAGTGGCCATGCGCAAGCTGGAGCACCGGTTGGGCCGGAGCCCGGCGGAATCCGAGATTGCTGCAGAGCTGGGCATGAGCCTGTCTGACTACCAGTCGCTACTGAGCAAAGTGCGCGGAACTCAGTTGGTTTATCTGGAAGACATGTCCGGACGCAACGAAGACGATGACACTTTTCTGGACCGTCACGTCGCCGACTCAGAGGCTGATCCCTTGAACATGCTTCGTGACCAGCGCTTGCGCCAGTCTTTGGTGACAGCCATCAAAGGTTTGCCTGAACGTGAACAGCTCATCATGAGCATGTACTACGAACAAGACATGAACTTGAAGGAAATTGCGGCAGTGATGGACGTGACCGAGTCACGCATCTGCCAGCTACACAGCCAGTCTATTGCCCGGCTTCGGGCCAAAATGCGCGCCCATTGAGCGCGCGTCTATTCATTGGATTTAGGCTGCCAGTACTTTGAAAGCGCCAGTTTGGCGGGCAACAGATCCATAAGGTCCATTTTTCTGGGAATACGTGGCACCAGCCTCGGTGGGAACCACAATTTTTAGCGCCTGGTCTACCAAAGCTGCGCGCCTCAGAATGCTACCCCTGAGCGTATACACACCTTCGGACAAAGCCTTAAGCCGCAGCACCACAGCATGCGGGGCGGCCTTGGATCGACCCACACCGTCAATCATGCGAAGAAAGTCGACTGACAACTGCTGCAGCGCCAGGCTGGCAGCCTCCAACTCCTCTGGTTTTCCATTGACAACAACAGCAGAAACCTCGTTGAACTGTTGCTCAACGAGGTCCAATTGGTCCAACCACGACTTAGATGCCATTTTGAAGCCCTCGCACGGTTAAAGGTGCGCAGGCTTCGTTCAACTCGATTTCGGGCTGAACATTTCCTGCGCGTTGGTAAGAAGTTTGTCGGCGATCGCCTCGGCGTTCACCACGTAGGTACCGTCCTGGATGGCGGACTTCACCGACGCCACCTTGGCTGTGTCGATGTCCCCAGGCTGGGTCGCCTCTGGTTTCTTCAGCGCCTTGGCCAAATTCGACACGGTGACCGCGACGCCCGCTGATTGCGTGCTTTGCGATGCTGTGGTGGTTGCCGTTGCAGGCGCGCCCTGCCCCTGCTTTTGGGGGGCAGCGTTTTTGACCAATGAGGCCGAGCTGGAAGAGTCTGCGGGTGATGGGACAATTTTCATCGTGTTCTCCAAAACTACGTAACGCGTAGCCTCGTACGATTGTTATCGGTCGCATCATGACTGACTTTAGCGGTATTTGCTCCGAAGACTGCATTTAAATATCTATTTTTACTGTACGGGCATCCAGCACAGTGCCCGACGCCACTCTTCCGTTTTCCATCCGTACCCGGGCTAACTGACCCACCACGCCGGCTGAGAGTGCCTGGGCGTCGCCCGTCACCTGAAATCCAACGCCCTGAGCCACTACGCGAACTTGGGTTCCGGCCTGAAAAGCCTGCGCTGCTTTGACCATCCCTTGCCGCAAGGTTTGTCCAGTAACCAGGGGTCTGGAGGCAATTTGCCCCACCCAGGAACTGGTGTTGATCAATACCGGACTGCTTTCTTCAGCCCAATCCACTTCAGCCTGAACTACATCGGCTTGGGTAATGACTGACCCTGGAGCCAACTGACTCTTCATGACCCAGGCGTTACCAAAAGCCTGGACGGTGACCGGCAAAGATACATTCCAGCGGGACACGCCATCCACACAACGCAAACCTATGCGGGTCTTGCCCCACATACGAACACCTGGCGGAATATAGGGCTCCACATTACCGCAGGGGGCCAGTTTCAGGCGGCTATCCAGTGAGCCAACACTTACTTCCATTCGAAGCGAGGCACCTGAAGCGGCGGCTGCACCAGGAACAACATTACGTGCCCACTCCAGCGCCATGGGCCGGTAATCGAATGATTCTTGTGCTTGTGCTGAGCCAGCAAAAGCAAACAACAGGGTAAGCAATCCTGCCAACCGGGACACCGGAATCAATGGTAGTTGCGCAATAGGCAGCATGCTTCTTCTCCAGACAGGCCAACAGTTTCTAACCGCGTTGACTATAGAGAAACGCGGCGAAAGCAATGGAAGCAAGTACGGGCAAAACACCCCTCTTTTCCAAGGCTAAAAAATTAAAGCTTTTTCCATAATCGTTTCACGTCGAATGGCTTGGGGTCTCTAAGCCGCCGATAAACCAGCAGAGGTGCTTTATGTTTGCCAACTTGACCAGCGGATTGGACTTTCAGGGGAAAGCCCTGGTAGTTCGCGCCGAGCGTCAGCGGGTGATCGCCAGCAACATTGCCAATGCGGACACCCCCGGATACTCCGGTCGAGATATCAATTTCAAAGAGGCCATGAGCGCAGCGCTCGGCGGCAACTCTTTGACTCTGGCACCCGCGGCCCCCACCGGCGGCACACGCAGCGGCAAAACTAATGCAGCGCACATTCCGCTGCAAAGCACCTTGAGCAGCCTTGAAGCAGGCAAGCTGGACTACACCATCCAAAGCCAGCCCGCCATGGACGGCAACAGTGTGGATATGGACCGCGAGCGTGCCAACTTTGCCGACAACGCAGTGCGTTACGAAGCAACCCTCCGGTTTATTAACGGCTCCTCTCGCGGGATCTTGAGCGCAATACAAGGCCAGTAACACCATGTCCATGTTTTCCATCTTCAATGTCTCGGGCAGCGCGGTCAGCGCCCAGTCGCAACGTCTCAATGTGGTGGCCAGCAACCTGGCCAACGCCGACGCCGTGGCAGGACCGGACGGCCAAGGTTACAAAGCACGCCAAGTGGTGTTTGAGACCGTGCCCATGGGATCTGCGGCCTCTTCGGGCGTGAAGGTCAGCTCCATTCGCGAAAGTAATGAACCGCTGCACCGCGTTCACAACCCCAGCCACCCGTCAGCCGACGCGGAAGGGTATGTCAACCAGTCCAACGTCAACCCGGTGGAAGAGATGGTGAACATGATTTCCGCCTCCCGTTCATACCAAAACAACGTTGAGGTGATGAACACCGCCAAAACCCTGTTGCTCAAAACCCTGCAAATGGGTCAATAAACCGCAAGGACAAACGAACCATGGCAACAACAGTCAACAACGCCACAAGCGCCACCAGTGCGGTAGGCGCCACCAATGCATCCAAGAACACCCCTACGGATGCGGCTGCATCGCAAGACCGTTTCCTGAAACTGCTGGTCGCTCAGTTGAACAATCAGGACCCCATGAACCCCATGGACAACGCCCAGATGACCAGCCAGATGGCACAAATCAACACCGTTTCGGGTATTCAGCAACTCAACGACACAATGAAGTCCATGGCGACCCAGTTCGCAGCCATGCAGACTTTGCAGGGCGCGTCGATGGTCGGTCGTGACGTACTGACTGACGGGAATCGGATTTCCATTAAAGACGGCGTAGGCAAAGGCTCACTGGATCTGGCTGGCCCGGCAGACCAGGTCAAGATTGAAATTACCACCTCTGGCGGACAGGCCCTTGGCACAGTGAATCTGGGCTCGCAGGCGGCGGGCCGCCAGAGCTTTGAATGGGATGCCTCCAGCTACGCTGGAACCGAGCGGCCCATTTTCAAGGTCATAGCAACCCAAGGCGGCAAGCCTGTGACGGCTACTCCCTTGTCTCGTGGCACGGTGGAATCCGTCAGCACAGTAGACGGTGCCATGAGCATCGCCATCAAAGGTGGCGGCAGCGTGGCCTATGACGCCATCAAAGCCATTCTCTGAACACAACAAGTAACCCAAGGAAACATCATGAGCTTTCAAACAGGACTCTCCGGCCTCAACGCATCCAGCAGGAGCTTGGACGTGATTGGCAACAACATTGCCAATGCCAATACCGTTGGCATGAAGTCATCACGTGCCGAGTTCGCAGACAT
>CAJBMJ010000315.1 GCA_903954045.1 uncultured beta proteobacterium
ACGGCGTCAGGCGAGGCATGAAGTATCGACTGGTAGAGTTGCTTACTCTCAGAGAGCGCTTGTTGCACCTGCTTCTGGGTGGCCAGACTGGTGGCCAAGCGCCGGTTGGTCCGCAAAATGTAGCTGGCCAGCAAAGTCATGCCCAGCAAAAGAGCCAGGGCACCCCCAAAATACGGACTCCAGATGCTTGACGATGGAGTAGTGTCATACAAGAAGCCATCAAGTGACACATTTTTGGGCAACAGGCCTAAAGCGCTATAGGTTTGAGCAATGTGCTGCCAGCGCCCTGGATTCATATAACCCACCTCAACCAGGCTGCTTTGCAAGAGGGGCACCATTTGCTGCGCTTCAAATTCATAAAATGCGCGCGCGCGATGCTTGGAGTATTTTGCCAAAATGAGATCAATGATTTCATCGGGGTGGGCCATGGCGTATTGCCAACCCTTCAGGCTCGCGGTGCGGAATGCGGCCACCCGCGCCGGGTTTTCCTTGATTTGCCGTTCGGTGGTGAACAGGTTGTCACCGTAAAAGTCGATGCCGACCGCACGCGGCGAATAAGTCTGGTAGGCAAACCCTGCATTATCCAAGTCGAATAACTCGTTCGTTGAATACGCGGTCATACCATCCACACGGCCTTCAATCAGGTCGCGTGTGTTGAAACTGTGTGGAAGCGCCTGCAGTGCCGCGTCATTGATCCCTTCTTGTCGCAAGTAGGCCTTCAATTCAGAGGACTGCGCCTCAAACATGACGCGTTTTCCTTTGAGGTCGTGCACACTTTGCAACGGCCGGTTCTGACGGGCCACCAAAACCAGCGGGGAATGTTGAAAGATCACGGCCAAAGCCACAACCGGCACGCCCGCTTGACGCTCCAGCAACAGGCTGCTGGCACCGACACCAAAATCGGCCTTGCCATCCACCACGATCTTGACCGGTTCAGTCCCCGGTGCGGCTTCCAGCAGGTTGACCGACAATCCTGCCTGCTCGTAAAAACCCTTTTCTATCGCCGCGTAATAGCCCGCAAACTGGAATGCATGGGTCCATTTGAGCTGCAGCGTGACTGCCTCCAACGCATGCACCGCCGTTGCGCCCAACAGACAACAGGTCAGCGCGACCCAATGGAGCCGTCGCCAAAACCCCAGTGAATTCAGTTGCCACATGAAGCCAATGTTATCCGTGAAAGGCACTGACAAGACATAACGCTCTTTTGGGAAAAATCTGTACGCTTCCCCAACAAATTACAAACTCTTTCGTCCAATATCACGAACGTTTTATGACGGGCATTGCATTGGCCAAGCGCACGCTGCCAGCCGTGACCGGCCGCAAAGCGCTTTTTGAGCCAGCCACTTTTCTCTGCAGCGGTCATTCAAACTGGCGTGTCCCCATATGCGGACAACCCTTGTGGACCGGTGTGTAGCGCAGACGGATGACGGGGTGCAAAGCGAGTCGGACTTGGATCTAATAGCGCAGCCCGCACCGGACTACCAGGTCGATCAGCGCGTCAACTTGCGACTGACGAACACACCGATTTAGAACCTATCCGTAAATAATGTTTTCGCCTGACTTTATCTTTCGGAATGCCATGATGGACGCCGCCAGGTGGTTGAGCGCCAGGAAGCTGCGATCAAGTTTTTCGTATCGCACCAGCAACTTGCGAAACCGGTTGAACCAACTGTGTGCCACCTCGACAACCCAACGCCTTGCCTTCTTCTCAGGTGCTCGCCTGAGTTCTTTGGCTTCTTGCCCTCGTCCCTTGACATGGGGGATGTAGCCATGCTCCTCAATGACCTTCAGTGCGGGCACTCCTGTATAACCAGCGTCAGCACACAAATGCTTGTTTCGTCTGATCGGCGGACTGGGTCGCTTTATCACGATGGCATCGAGCACAACTTGAAGTTGCGAAACATCATGCCGATTGGCCCCGGTCACGACGAGCGACAACGGGACGCCACGACCGTCCACCAGCAAATGGCGCTTGCTCCCATTTTTTTCCCCGATCCGTGGGGTTTGGTCCCACACTCTCTTGTGCCAGTGGCGCTTTCATCATCGCCCCATCAATGCTTTGCCATCGCCAGGCGATGCCCTCAAACTCGTCGTACTCGGCGAGTCCAAGTTTCCACAGGGCTTCGAAGACGCCAGCTTTCTCCCATTCCAGGAAGCGGGCATGGATTGCACTGGCACTGCCGTATCGCTCAGCAGGGAGCGCCTTCCACTGGCAGCCTGTGCGTAAAACAAACACGATGCCCTCAAATACCAACCGAGGGTCTTTGGGTTTGCGTCCGCCACCCGACTTTCGGGTATAGGTCTGATCTGCAAGGCGTTCCCGCACTGGAATCAGTGGTTGAACGCGGCTCCAAAATTCATCGGTGACTTCCCATGCTTTCGCTTTTGCCATCTTCCCTCCACACGCGGACATCGCGCATGGAAAGTCATTATCCTTTATTTACGGATAAGTTCTTAGTTGCGCCGCTGGTCAGGCGACGGGCGCGGCAGATCCAGAGCCAACTTTTCTCCCAAGGCCCCAACATTGAACTGCCGCAGCAACTCAAACTAACCAAGTCAACATGATTCAGAACAAAATACCCGTGACATACTCGTCCCCTTTGGACGAACTTCCTTTCCGCAATTCACTCGATCTTGGTGGCGGTGGGCTACCACGGTATCAAGGTACAGACTTTTGTTCGCGATTACCGACGATCCACGGAACTTAAAGATGTTTGACTCGTACCCGACCGTCAAGAACGCCTGGCAGCGCATGAAGGTGGTTTTTCAGCAGCTGCAGTTTTTACTTGTTCCGACTCCCGACTTTGCCGAGCAAAAGTTTCAAGACCATCGATCTTTCACGGCTATCGTTGGGTTAATTCTGGCGGTTCTTCTGCCGTCGCTCTGGATATGGGACTACATCACCGACCCGGTGGGCGCGGCGAACACCATTGGCCTTCGCTTGTTGTACCTGCTCATGTTGCTCATGACGGTGGGGTTCGTCTACGGCAAACGCCAGCGTCGCCTGCTTGTCATTTTGAGTATGTTTGGCGCATTCGCCGCAGAAATCCTGTTTTTGGCGATCTTGAACCGACTTGATGGCGGCATGGTGTACGGGCTGGCCGGATTCTTGTACGGCATGTTTCTGGCGTTGCTATCGCTTCAATGTTTTTCATTGCTGATCAACATCAGCTACACCTTAGCGGGTGCAGCGATACCGCATCTGCTGGCTGTGCTGGGGCTAGCACCGGGCTTTCCGCATCAGCACTATGCGGCGCTGATGTGGCCCATTGCCATTTTGACGCTCCTGACCCAGGTGGCTATGGCATACCACTACCTGATGCGCTACGAACTGCAACGCAAATTGGAGCGGCTGTCCATCACAGACCCCTTGACCGGAGCAAAAAATCGTCGATTCTTCATGGCCTTACTGGCAGACGAAAAGCTCAAGGCGAAGCGCTTGTCACAACGGTCCGCCTTACTGATGCTAGATATTGACCATTTCAAGCGGGTCAACGACACCTACGGTCACCCCAGTGGGGACAAGGTCATCTGCCAAGTGATGGACATCTGCCGCCAAATGTCGCGCGAGATCGATGTAGTGGCAAGACTTGGCGGAGAGGAGTTTGCCGTTTTTCTGCCAGGTAGTGATTCTGAGCAAGCGGCAGCGGTTGCCGAACGTATACGAAGCCGAGTCGAGACCACTCTAGTGCAGAGTCTCGACGGTCAAGCCATTCACTTCACCGTCAGTCTGGGCGTTGCAGAGCTCAGACCCACCGATCTCACAGAGGTGGACTGGCTTGGTCGAGCCGATGCCGCGCTGTATGCTGCCAAAAACAGTGGACGCAACAAGGTGATTACGCAATCGCAATGACATGGCTCGACTGTAATTCTTGGGGAAGGTACTTGTTCGAGTGAGTCGCCATAAAGGTGCCCTCGCCAATGCCCGGCATCGCTGCTTATGCAAATCTTTCCATAAGGGACGCTAGCAGGTATTGGTGAACGTCAGCTATCTGTCAATTCGGCGCACTGCCAATCAGGAGTCGCTCGCCGAATTCGGCATCGTGACCTTTGCTGACGGCCACGGGTTGAGGAACCCTGTCATTCAGATTCCATCTGCAAATCGGGAAGCCGACGATGTGAGATCCATGCCACGTTATCCAAGTGTCCGACGCATGGGCTGGCATTCCCGCGCTCAAGAAAGCCTAT
>CAJBMJ010000316.1 GCA_903954045.1 uncultured beta proteobacterium
CCGGGACACCTCGACCAGGAGCAAATCCCCCAGGTTGTGGCCCCTGACATCATTGAGTGTCTTGAAGTGATCGACATCAATGAACAGCAACGCTGCTTGACCGGCGCTGTGGCTGCGGGACGCAAGTACCTGGCGCAACCGGTCGGCCAACAGGCGGCGGTTGGGCAGGGCTGTGAGTGGGTCGTAGTAGGCCAGCTGGTAGATCTCCGCTTCGTCCTTCTTGCGTTGGGAGATGTCGCTAAAAGTCGCCACATAGTGGGTGCGCTCACGCAGGCCACCGCGCAGCGTGGCTGCGGTAGTAATGGTGAGCCATTCGGGATAAATTTCGCCGCTCTTTCGGCGGTTCCATATCTCGCCCGCCCAGGTGCCTGTTTCCCTGATGGACTGCCACATCTGTGCGTAAAACGCAGCATCCTGGCGACCTGATTTCAGTACGCGCGGGTTCTTGCCGAGCACGTCGTCTCGTGAGTAGCCGGTTATTTCAGAAAAGGCCGCGTTGACATCCAGAATCACGCCTTTGTAGTTGGTGATGGTGATGCCTTCGGACGCGGTGGAAAACACGCTTGCCGCCAGTTCCAGGCGGTTGGACTGCTCACGCAAATGCACATAGGTTCGCACCACGTAGGCAATCAGACCCAGTGTGGCCACCAGGAGAAACAACCGGTACACCGAAGCCTTCAACTGATGCTGGTTGTAGAACTTGCCGTAGGCTTCTGCCAGCCCGGAATTTCGGGTGCCGCTGGTAAGCTGACGCACCAGGCTGGGTAACTCGCGCTCTAACTGGTCGATTTGTCGAATGTGGCGCAGCAGGCCGTTGATCTTCTGGCGGGTTTCAGGTGCCAGTCCTGCAACTTCCTGCTGCAGGGCCGCCGCCGTCGATTCCATGCTGTTGCGGTCCAGCAGGGCGCCGCTGATCCGGTTGATCAGCAACTGTTCCATCAGGGCGTTCAGGTGTTCCCGTGCGGGGCTACCGCTGCGCAGGTCGCGCACGGCATCGTCCCGGGCCAGCGGCAAATAGAGGAGTGAATTTTTCAAAACAGCGTTGCGCGATTTGAACTTTTCGAGGTTGTCTTCTTTGCTGATCAGTCGTTGCTGCAACTGCTGCAACTGCTGCATGAAGGCATCGTCCTGACGCAGCGCCCGCGCGACTTCGCCTTCGCGCAATTCGCGCTCAGTAGCGCGCATGTGGTCAATCAGTCCGGTGACCTGGTCGTAGTTGTTGGTCAGACTGAAGTTGAGTTGCAACACTGCCTCGCCCAGACGGCTTTCATCGTTTTGCAGTTGATTGAAATACTCCAGCATCGCGTTGTGGCGCGGCAAGTTGATGGGTTGGGTCAGGCCAAACACCAGAATCAGCGCGCCAACCGCAGCTGCCACGGAGCCCATGCGGTACAGATCCGCAAAACGAAGGAAATGGGACGCGATTTGGGTGGGCAGTCTCATTGCAGCAGACCACCCTTGTATTCACCGGTGAGCGTGCCCAGAAACGCTGCAATTCTGGCAATGTCAGTCGCACCGAGGTTTAGTCCCAACTGGTAGCGCGCCATGATACGAATGGCCTCTTCCAATGTGGGTGCCGAGGCGTCATGCAAATACGGTGGCGTGATCGCAACGTTGCGCAGGGAGGGCACCCGAAAGACATACCGGTCTTCTTCAAGATGGGTGATGTTGAAACGGCCTTGATCGGCTTCGGTCAGGTCACCGCGTCCTGCAAAGTAGTCTTCAATGATGCCCAGCTTTTGCACCATATTGCCGCCAATATTCCTGCCCTGATGGCAACTGGTGCACCCAATTTGCTTGAAAAGCCGGTACCCGGATTGTTCAAACTCACTCAGCGCGGGCGTGTTGCCACGCAAGAAAAGATCAAAGCGGGAGTTGGGCGTGAACAGTGAGCGCTCAAAGGTGGCAATGGCATCCTTCACATTCACTGGTGTGACGCCGTCACTGTAGAGCGCGGCAAACTCGGCGCGGTAGTGCGGGTCACTGGCTAGCGTGTTTAGCGCCTGTGCCCATGTTCCGGCCATTTCAAGCGGGTGCTGTAGCGGCCCGTCAACCTGATCCTCAAGCGTGCGAGCGCGTCCATCCCAGAACTGGCGGTAGTTGAAGCCGCTGTTGAACACCGTGGGAGCATTGACTCCGCCGAGTTGACCACCAACACCTTTTGAACGCGGCTGACGGTCCACGCCACCGGTCTTCAGGTTATGGCAACTGGCGCACGCCACCGTGCCGTCTTTGGACAAACGTGCCTCGTGGAAAAGGCGATCTCCCAAGG